>JBDRLG010000030.1:0-17138 GCA_043813255.1 Candidatus Omnitrophota bacterium | reverse complement strand
TTAGTGTCATTGCGAGCGAAGCGAAGCAATCTTATCGTCGAAGGATTGCTTCGTCACTTCGTTCCTCGCAATGACACGCTAATAATATCTCAAAAACATTTTACCGACGATAGCAATTATCATAATTTGGACACAAGTGATTTATTATATATTTATAATAATAGATTGAAAGATAAATAGAAACCATGGTTCTTTATGAGCCATGGTTATTTTTTTAAGGGAGGGGTGGAAAAGATGAGGATGACGATTGGCAGGAAGCTGGGGATGGGGTTTGGAACAATTTTAGTAATGATGGTTGTTTTGGGTGTTATTTCATTGTGGTCTGTGAATAGGGTGGATAATATAAGTGATACCGCGATGCAGGATTTGCAATTAGGGATGTTTTTAAACGAGAAAATAATAGACCATCTTAACTGGATGAATGCTTTAAGCGACCAGTTTTTATTGGATAAGTCTTTTGAGGGGCAGTTAGACCCGCATAAATGCAAGTTTGGAGAATGGTATGATACGTTTAAGAGTGATAATCCTGAAGTTATGAAAATATATGCTTCTATTAATGAGCCGCACAAAAAACTGCATGAATCAGGAAAGAAAATTAAAGATTTTTTTGTCAAGGCAGATAAAGCAGGGGCGCAGGCTGTGTATGTAAACGAAGCTCAGCCTTTTGCTAAGGAGGTTCAGGATAAGATTGGGCAAATAGCAAAAATATTAGAAGAACAAGCTAATAAGGATATGGAGCAGCAGCATAAAGTAGCTACGCGGTTAATACCGGTGGTTATTTTTATATTAATCGCGGTGGTGATTATTGGGGTGTTGATAGCATTTTTGCTTAGCAGGCAGATTACCCGGGTGCTTCGGATTGTAGTTGGCAAAATAGATGAGATTGCCGGCGCCGGAGGGGATTTGACTGCTACAATTCCTGTCAGCAGTGATGATGAGATTGGTGATTTGGCAAAGGCGTTTAATAAGATGCTGACAGGGTTAAAGAGTTTGATTACGCAGGTTTTAGAGACAGCCGAAAAAGTATCTACCTCCAGCCAAGAGCTTTCTTCCAGCGCCGAGGAGATGAACGCGACAACAGAAGAGGTTTCTTCAACTGTCCAGCAGATAGCCAAAGGCTCAGAGACAACAGCCCAGAGAGTGGAAGAGACGTCTAAAGTAATGGAGCAGTTAAATTCGTCAGTAAATCAGGTGGCAAAATCTTCTCAGTCCGCGGCAACAGCTTCAGTGCAGGCAAGCCAGTCGGCGCAAAAAGGCGGGGATTCAGCAAAAGATGCGGTAAATAAGATGAATAAGATTTATGATTCTATATCCGGCTCTGCTTTGGTAGTGAAAAAATTAGGCGAGAGATCGGAAGAGATTAATAATATTGTAAGTGTTATTACAGAAATAGCTGATCAGACAAATCTTCTGGCTCTAAACGCGGCAATTGAAGCGGCACGCGCGGGCGAGCAGGGCAGGGGGTTTGCTGTAGTTGCCGAAGAAGTCCGGAAATTAGCAGAAGGAAGCGCTAAAGCGGCGGATCAGATCGCGGTTTTAATTAAAGATATACAGAAAGAAACAAATCAGGCTGTGCAGTCTATGGACAGCGGTTCAAAAGAAGTTTCGGAAGGAAGAGAAGTAGTTGTAAAAGCAGGAGAGGCTTTAAATGATATTATTAAGGTAGTAGAAAATACAGCCAGCATGGTTGAGCAGATATCCGCTTCCAGTGAAGAAATGTCAGCCGGGACAAAACAGGTAGTAAAGAGTGTGGATGATATAGCTTCTACAGCGGAAGAAGCGGCTTCAGCTACAGAAGAGGCTTCAGCTTCTACTGAAGAGATGACTGCTTCAATGCAGGAAATGGCGGCCTCTGCGCAGGAGTTAGCGGAAATGGCGGTAAATTTACGGGAATTAGTGGGGAAGTTTAAAGTAGCAACCGCGGATAGCGCGGAAAAATTACAACCGCGGATGGCGCAGATAAAATCTCAGAAGGCAGGGTTGGCGGAGAAGATTGAGGCGAATAGAAAAAGGCTTGAGGAGGCAAAGAAGAAAGAAAGCAGGGCATAAAATAGAAGAGAAAAAAGCTTAGTTAGTCGAGAGTCGTGAGTGATGAGTATCGAGTAAAAATACCCAAGACTTAAAACTCACAACTCACGACCTATGGATAAATATGTTAGATTATACTTGACAAAAAGTAATACTTATTGTATATCTATAGTATGAATATAGTAAAAAGAGAGATTTTTCAGGATATTGAAAGGGTAGAAGAGAGCGCGGAGGTTATTGTTCTTACAGGCTGCCGGCAGAGCGGAAAAACTACTACTTTTAGGTATTTTTTTGAAAAAATTCCTTCGGCTAATAAGCTCTTTTTGGACTTAGAAAATATTCTGAACAGGAAATATTTTGAAGAGGAAAATTACGAAGCTATTAAATCCGCCTTTAGTTTTTTAGGGCTTGATTTTTCCAAGCGTTCGTATATTTTTCTTGATGAAATTCAATACGCCAAGAACCTGCCTTCGGTAGTCAAATACTTGAAAGACCATTATAATATAAAATTCTTTCTTACCGGCTCAGCTTCTTTTTATCTTAAAAACCTTTTTTCCGAATCGCTTTCAGGCAGGAAGTATATTTTTCATATGTACCCTTTGACTTTTAAAGAATTTATTGTTTTTAAAGGCTATAAGCCTGAAGAACTCAAGATATTCAGCGAAAGCGTTAATAAAATATTGGAAGGGCTTTTTCAGGAATACCTTAATTTTGGAGGTTTTCCGGGGGTGGTATTGAAAGAGCAAACCGAAGAGAAGAAAAAGAAGTTGAGAGATATTTTTTCTTCTTATTTTGAAATGGAAGTAGAAAAATTAAAGGATTTTGTAAAATTGAAAAAGGTAAGGGACGCGCTTTTACTTTTATTTTCCCGCAGTGCTTCTCTTTTGGATGTTTCCCGTCTCGCGGGTGAACTTGAGATAGCCCGCCAGACTATGACGGAATATATGGATTTTTTTGAGAAGACATTTTTCTTTGATTTGGTCAAGCCGTATACTTCTAATAGAGATGTTGAAATTAGAAAGAGGGCCAAGGTTTATCCTGTGGATGTGGGGTTAGCCAGAGAAATGGATTTTCAGGATCCCGGCAGGTTATTTGAGATAGCGGTATACCAGAATATAAAGGTTAATAATCAGGTTAATTATTATAGGAAAAAGAACGGGCAGGAGATTGATTTTATATTAAATAAAAAAGAAGCAATTGAGGTAAAAAATATTTGCAGTAAGCAGGATGTGGATTTATTAAAAAGAATGATTTTGGGCTTAAATGCGGTTAAGGGCTATAGTATTGTTACTTTAAAAAGGCGGAAAGAGGAAATAACAAATGTTGAATGGGCGCCTCATTTTTGCCTGCGGATATAATTGCTAAAGTAGTTAGCCGGGAGCCGTGAGTGTTTAGTCTTGAGTCTTGGGTTGTGAGTCTTGAGTAAAAAACCTGAGGCCCAAGACTCATTCCTCACGACTCACGACTAAACAGGGAGTTAGAAAAGATGTTTAAAAAAGAAGAAATAAAATTGAAAAGCAAAGAGATACAGCTGGTTATTTTTCGGCTGAGGGATGAAGAATTTGGCGCGGATATTAGTTCGGTTTTGGAGATTTCGCGTATGCTTGATATTACTCATATCCCGGAGGCTCCGGGTTTTATTGAAGGGGTTATAAATTTAAGGGGACAAGTGATTGCCGTAGTGGATCTATCCCGTAAATTCGGGTTAAAAGAAGAGAAGGAACTACCGAAGACCGCGCGGATTGTCATAGTAGAGGTAGGCCCTGAAACTGTAGGGTTAATTGTGGATGAAGTTCCTGAAGTCTTAAGGATAGCTGAAGAAAATATTGAATCCGCTCCAGAGATTATCCAGACAGAAATCAAAAGAGACTATATTAAAGGCGTGGGTAAACTCGGAGAGAGGCTTGTTATTTTGCTTGATTTAAATAAAGTCCTTGCGCCACATGAGATTGAACAGGTGAGTAGGATTGCAACTACTGACGAGAGACGAGAGACGAGGGATGATGGACGAAAGACGACAGACGAAGAGAATAAATAGTGTAAGGGATCTGGATGTTTATAAGATGGCATTTGGTACTGCCATGGACCGACCAGATACGCCGTTCTTCTAGATCGGTGTGTGCGAATCTCGCGGAAGGTTGGCGTAAGCGTAGGTATAGAGCTGTTTTTGTTAATAAATTATCAGATTTAGCACAAGAAGCAGCAGAAACTCAGACGTGGTTAGAATTCGCATTAGCTTGTAACTATATTGATAAAAAGTTATTTGAGAATTTAGATGAGAAATATGAACATATATTTGCAATGTTAACTACGATGGAGCGAAAGGCGGATACGTTCTGTAAGTAGTATAGAGGAAGTCGTCTATCGTCTTTCATCTTTCGTCTATCGTAATATTAAAACGGAGGTTAAAAACGTGGCGAATATTTTAATTGTTGATGACGCGGTATTTATGCGTAAGATGCTTTCTGATATTTTGTCTAAAGACGGGCATAAGATTGTGGGCGAGGCAGAAAATGCCAAAGAAGCCGTAGCGTTATTTAAAAAGTTAAAGCCGGATATAATTACGCTGGATATTATTATGCCTGAATTTGACGGCGTTAATTCCATGGGAGCGATAAAAGAAATCGCGAAAATTGACAGCGAAGCGAAAATTATTATGGTCAGCGCTATGGGACAGCAGGAAATGGTAGTGGAAGCGATTCAGTCCGGGGCAAAAGATTTTATTGTCAAACCGTTCCAGCCTTCCAGAATTATAGAAGCAGTTAATCGGCTGGTTAAGAAATAGTCGTGAGTCTTGAGGTATGAGTCGTGAGGGATCAGTTGTGAGTAAAACTCACGACCTAATATTCAATACTCAATACCCACGACCCACGACTGATATGGAGCCGATTAAAGTAGGGATGGCGGAATATAAGGTTGCTTCTAACCCGGCAGTGCTGGCAAGCATTGGTTTGGGGTCTTGCATTGGCATTGTTCTTTATGACGCGTTTGAGAAAAGCGGGGGATTAGCGCATATTATGCTGCCGCGGTCAAGTGACGCTAAAGATAAATCTAATCCGGCAAAATTTGCGGATACTGCTATTGAATTAATGTTAGGAGAAATAGAAAGTAAAGGTTCTTTACGGCGCAATATTAAAGCAAAAGTATTTGGCGGGGCGAATATGTTTCCCAGCGTGCAAAGTACTACGCTTATGAATGTGGGGGAAAGAAACGCCAAAGTGGTAAAAGAAGAATTAGAAAAAAGAAAAATAAAGATAGTTGCTGAAGAATTAGGTGGGAATTCCGGCAGGACTATTTATTTTGATACGAAGGATGGGAGTGTTATAGTCAGGACTGTTAAGGGGGGAGAGAGAGTTTATTAGTCGTGAGTCGTGAGTATAACTCAAGACCCAAGACTCAAGACCCAAGACTAAAAAGGAGATGTTAAATGGCTAAGAGAATTTTAATAGTAGATGACGCGGCATTTATGAGGATGACTTTAAGAAATCTTTTGGTAAAGGAAGGCTATGAGATTATTGGGGAAGCTGAGACGGGGGAAGACGGCGTGGAAAAATATGGCAGGCTTAAGCCGGATTTGGTGACTATGGATATGGTAATGCTTGGAGAAGGCGGGATTAACGCGGTAAAAACAATTATCTCCAAGAATCCGGATGCCAAGATATTAATGGTCAGCGCTATGGGCCAGCAGGCTTTAATTGTGGACGCGATACAAGCCGGAGCAAAGGGGTTTATAATCAAGCCTTTTAAAGCTGAGGAAGTAGTGGCTGAGATGAAGAGAATTATTGGTTGACGCGGATTTTCGCGGATGTGGATTGACGCGGATTTTCGCGGATGTGGATTGACGCGGATGACCGCGGATATATGTTGACGCGGATGTTTGTGGATGTAATAAATAGGGATTAATACGGGTAAATGTTATATGAAGATTTAACTTATAAGATTAGAGGGGCATTTTATGAGGTTTATAATACGTTAGGCCCTGGATTTAAAGAAGAAATTTATCATAAGGCGTTAATTAAAGAATTTAAATTATGCGGAATTGCTTTTATAGAAAAGAAGCGTTTAAGTATTGTTTATAAAGAAGAAAAAGTCGGAGTATATGAGCCGGATTTTATTATTGATGATAAGGTTATAATTGAAATTAAGTCGGTTCTTATTATGCCTAAGATATTTGATACACAGCTTTATTATTATCTTAAAGGTACAAATTATAAATTAGGCTTTTTGGTAAATTTTGGCGCAGAAAAATTAGATATAAGAAGGCGGATCTACGAAACCGCAAGAATCCATAGTAATTCGTGTTAACTGACATCCGCGAAAATCCGTGCCAACTTATATCCGCGTTTATCCGCGTATTAGGAGATTAAAAAATGATACAATCCGCGAAAATCCGCGTATTAGTGGTAGATGATTCAGCGCTTATGCGCAAGAAAATCAGCGATATGATAAATTCTGATGATGGCTGTGAAGTGATTGCTATTGCCAGAAACGGCGAAGAAGCTATTAATAGTATTTTCGCGCTTAAGCCGGATGTGGTGACTTTGGATATTGACCTTCCTAAAATGGATGGGATTACCGCTCTTAAATATATTATGAGCGAATGGCCGGTCCCTGTGGTAATTGTTACAGGGCTTACTAAATATTCGGGGCAGGAAACTATTAAGTGCCTTGAATATGGGGCTGTTGATTTGGTGATTAAGCCCAGCGGGGTTATTTCTTTAGATATAGAGAGTGTAAAGAATGAACTTCTATCGAAAATAAAAGCCGCCAGTAAAGTTAATTTAAAAATACTCCATCCTATTTTGATTGAAAAACCGCCTGTTCAGAAAAAAACCGCTTGTTTGTTAACGAATAAAATTATTGTTATTGCCAGTTCTACCGGCGGCCCGCGGGCATTAGCGGAGATTTTGCCGGAATTAAAAGCTGATTTGCCCGCGGGAGTCATAGTAGTTCAGCATATGCCTGAAGGTTTTACTAATACTATGGCTGAAAGGCTTAATTGGGAATCAGATATTTTAGTAAAAGAAGCGCAGGACGACGAGTTAATTAATCAAGGCAAGGTATTGATAGCCCCGGGAGGTTTTCATTTAACAATAGAAAGCATGGAAGGCGCAGGTGAAGCAATAAAATTACAAAAAGGGCCCAAAGAGCATGGGGTCTGCCCTTCCGCGGATATTATGATGAAGTCAGCCGCGGCATTATATCAGAAAAATTGTCTGGGAGTGATTCTTACCGGCATGGGTAGTGATGGAGTAGACGGCTTAAGGGAGATAAAGAAATTTGGCGGCAGTACTATCGCTGAAGATGAAATGACAAGCATAATTTATGGCATGCCTAAGGCGGCATTTGACGCCGGAGTAGCGGATAAAGTCCTGCCTCTTTCTGAAATAGCTGAGGCGATTATGCAGTGGGCGCGCTTGTAGTATTAAGTCGTCAGGGGTAAGTCGTAAGGATTAAGTGAAATGATAAAAACATTTAGAGATTTGATAGTTTGGCAGAAAGCACACTATTTGGTACTTGAAATATATAAGATAACAAATAAGTTTCCAAGTGAAGAAAGATACGGATTAGTAGCACAGTTAAGAAGGTCAGCTGTTTCTATACCGACTAATATAGTTGAAGGATTTAAAAGAAAGAGCAAAAAAGATTATGCGCATTTTATTAATATTGCAGAAGGTTCTTTAGAAGAAACTAAATATCATATTATTCTCGCTAATGATTTGGGTTATTTTAAAGAAATAGATTTCGATAATCTTAATAATATTTGTGATGAAATTGGTAAAATGCTCTATAGTTTACAAAGAAAACTTACGACTTATGACTTACGACCTACGGCTTATAATTTGGAAGTGAAAAAATGGATATAAAACAATATAAAGAATTGTTTATTAGCGAAGGAAGAGAGTTGTTGAGTTCTCTGAACAGCTGTTTAGTGTCGCTGGAAAAAAATCCCAATGACAAAGAGTGCCTTAATGAGATATTCAGGCACGCGCATACATTAAAAGGGATGAGCGCTAGTATGGGCTATGAGGAAATTACCAAGCTTACCCATGAGATGGAAAGTGTTTTAGATCTATTGCGCCATGGCAAGCTTCAGGCGGAAAAAGAAACTGTGGATTTATTATTTGAATCTTTTGATATTCTGGAAGTGCTGGTAGGCAAAATCGCGGTTGAAGAAGACAAGGATAAATTAGGCGGGGATAAAAAGAAGGATTTTATTTCTCTTTTGTCCGGGAAATTAGAAAAGTTAAGGGCGGATTTTTCAGAGAATACAGAGAATAAAAAAGAAGATATAAAAGAGGAAAAAAGGTCTAATTTGAGGCTGGAAGATCCAGACAGGATTGAAATAATTGAAAAATCCAAACAAGGTTTTAGTACTTATAGGGTAACTGTAAGTTTAAAAAAAGACTGCCAGTTAAAAGAAGCAAGAATACTTGTGGTGGTAAAATTACTGGAAGAAATGGGAAAAGTAATCAGGGCTCAATTTATTTATAACCAGCTTAAAAACGGGAAATTCGGCAGGCATTTCGGCCTTTTTTTTACCACTAAAGAATCCATTGATTTAATAAAAGAAAAAGTAGAAGCGATTCAGGATGTAGATAAAATAATCTTTAAACCATTAGAGATAGATGAGGTGTTATTAAAGACAGTTGATAGTCGAGAGTTGATGGTTGATAGTAAAGAACTTAATACTCACGACCCACTACTCAAGACTCACGACTCACAACTCACGACTCACGACAAAACTCCTAAGCGGGAAGCTCATATGGTGCGGGTGTCTTTGGATAAATTAGATAATTTAATGAATTTGGCGGGGGAATTGGTAATAAATAAAATAAGGTTAAGTAATATAGGGCAGGTTTTAGAGAATAAGCCGTTAAGTGAAGCATTGACTCAGATGGGCCGGTTAACAGATGGATTACAAATTGGGATAATGGAAACGCGGCTTGTCCCTATGGATTATATCTTTAATAGATTTCCCAGAATGGCTAGGGATTTGGCTGCCCAGGAGAAAAAAGAAATTGATTTGCATATTGAAGGCGCGGATATAGGCTTGGACCGGACTATTTTAGATGAGATTAATGACCCATTAATCCATCTTTTGAGAAACGCGGTTAATCATGGCATTGAAATTCCCGAAATACGGGAACAATTGGGCAAAAAACCCTGTGGTAAAATTAAGTTGTCCGCGAAAAGAGAACGTAATTTTGTAATTATAGAGGTCAGTGATGATGGCAGAGGCATAAATCCCGCGGAGATAAAGTCTCTGGCAATAGATAAGGGTATAGTTTCCGCGCAGGAGGCGGATAAATTAAGTGAACAGGAACTCATAATGTTGATCACTTCGGCGGGTATTAGTACAAGTAAACAGATTACTCAGATTTCAGGCCGCGGCGTAGGGATGGATTTGGTTAAGAAAAAAGTAGAATCTTTTGGAGGTGGCCTAAACATAGAAAGCAAGGTTAATAAAGGGACTAAATTTACCCTGAAACTGCCTTTGAGTATGGCAATTATTCAGGCATTACTGGTAAAAGTAGGCACGGAAACTTATTCTATTCCGTTGGTAAATATTACTGAGACTATAAAGATACATACAGCCGCGATTAAGACTATGGAACATCATGAAGTGGTTCCTTATAGAGATGAAGTCTTGCCGCTGGTCAGGCTTAGAGAAAAATTTGGGTTTAGTGGTGAAATAGTGCCATTGCAAGGCAAATCCGCTGAGTATATCCCTGTAGTCGTAGTGGAAACTAGCCATAAGAAAACGGGGTTGGTGGTAGATAAACTGCTTGGACAGCAGGAAGTAGTAATTAAGTCTCTAAAAGGCGCGATAAAAAATATGCCGGGTATTGCCGGAGCTACAATTTTAGGAGACGGCAGAGTGGCTTTGATTGTGGATATTGCTTCGATTGTTTAGTCGTGAGTCTTGAGAGGTGAGTCTTGGGTGAGAAGATAACAAATTTTAGGGATTTGAGAATTTGGCAAAAAAGTGTCGACTTCGTTGAAAAAGTATATAAAATTACTAGTGATTTTCCAAAGACTGAAGTATATGGATTAGTATCACAGATGCAAAGGGCAGCTGTTTCTGTCCCTTCAAATATAGCTGAAGGTTTTCGGAGAAAACACCCGTTAGAATATAGACAATTTTTAAGCATCTCATTAGGTTCCTGCGGAGAATTAGAAACACAAATAGAGATAGCCAAAAGATTAGGTTATATTAAAGAAGAACAGTATAGAGAATTAATAGATGATTTAGATTACACATGTAAAATGATTCAGGCACTAATAAAAAAAATTATAACTAACACTCAAGACTCACGACCCAAGACTCACGACTAACAGGAGAAAGATGGAATTAAAACTTACTAATTTACAGTTAGATGCTTTAAAGGAAATTGGAACTATTGGCGCGGGAAACGCGGCTACAGGGTTATCCAAGATGTTAAATAAAAAAGTCAGTATTAATGTCCCTTGTGCTAAAGTTATAAAGTTAGAAGATGTCCCTGAATTGCTTGGCGGGCCGGAATTGTTAGTCACGGCAGTTTATTTCCATGTAACCGGAAATTTTATGGGGAGTATTCTTTTGATACTCCCGTCAAAAGAAGCATTAAGATTAGTAGATATGCTTTTAGGCAGAGAAAATGGGCAGGCTCAGGATTTAGACGAATACGCCAGTTCAGCGCTTAAAGAATTAGGCAATATTTCCGCGGGTTCTTATTTATTGGCTTTATCGGAAATAGTTAATATGAAGCTGGCGCATTCAGTGCCGGGGCTGGCTGTTGATATGCTGGAAGCGGTATTAGACGGTATTTTGATTAGTTTAGCTTTAGAAGTTAAAGACGCGGTAGTCTTGGATACGGAATTTATGGTAGAAGAAAATAAAGTGCAGGGGCATTTTTTGTTTTTACCTGAACCTGAAGGGCTGGAAAATATATTAAAAACACTTAATGTTTAGTCGTGAGTCTTCTTTAGTCTTGGGTCGTGAGGGATGAGTTGTGAGTAAAAGCTTTTAACTCAAGACCCAAGACCCAAGACCCAAGACCCACGACTCACGACCCACGACTAATTAAGGAATAAAAAATGACAGATTATAAAAAATTAAGTAATTTACAGCTGGATGCTTTAAGAGAAGTGGGGAATATTGGCGCGGCACACGCGGCAACCGCGCTTTCGCAGATTATTAATAAAACTATTATGATTAGTATCAGCCGTATAGACATTATCCCTCTTTCAGAAGTATCAAAGGTCGTCGGAGGCAGGGATGTAGAAACAGCAGTTGTGCAGATGCGTATACTAGGCGATGTTGAAGGAATAATATTGC
Source organism: Candidatus Omnitrophota bacterium (assembly GCA_043813255.1). Taxonomy (GTDB): domain Bacteria; phylum Omnitrophota; class Gorgyraeia; order Gygaellales; family Profunditerraquicolaceae; genus JBDRLG01. The sequence goes on along the minus strand of JBDRLG010000030.1, from coordinate 5,788 downwards.
TGGCTTTAAAGAATGAAGACGCGCTGTCTTTTGCTGATATAATAAAAGGCCAGCCTATTGGCATTACTAAAGAAATGAAAGAGCTGGAGGAATCCGCTTTAAAAGAAGCGGGAAGCATTCTTTCGGCCTCTTATTTAAAAGCGATAGGAGAACTTTTGAAGCTGATGTTAATTTCTTCTGTCCCTTATATATTTCTGGATAAGATGGGCGTGGTTTTAGACAAGGTTTTAGCAGACCTTTCAAAGAGGGTGGAACTGGCTTTTTGTATAGAAACAGAGTTTAAGGAGTCCGCGAGTTCGATTAACGGGCATTTTTTATTAATCCCTGATTTGAAAGGGCTGGAGTTAATATTAAAGGCATTGGGAGTTGAGAATTAAAAATACTTTTGCAGGGATCCCGCCAAGGCGGGGTCCCGTAGGATGTCTAGGGGGGGTATGTGTAAAATGGAAAATGATAATTTAATAAAAGAATTATCAGATATTCAGGCAAGCGCTTTGCAGGAGATGGGTAATATTGGAGCGGGGCACGCGGGTATCGCGCTTTCTCAGTTAATTGAGAAAAAGATTATGATGGCGGTTACGCGCGTAAAGTTATTAAGTTTGGAAGAATTTATTAATTTAATAGGCAAAGATTCATTAGTTGTAGGAATCCATTTAAAGGTACTGGTAGAGATTCAGGCTGGCATGGTTTTGATTTTTTTAAAAGAAAGCGCGCTTTCACTTGTGGATGTGTTGATGAAACAAAAAATAGGGAGTACTAAAATATTGAGTGATATTGCGCAGTCAGCGTTAAAAGAAACAGGTTCTATATTAAGCGCGGCTTATTTAAACGCGTTGACAGAAATGCTGCATACTTCTTTGATTCCTTCTGTCCCAAAGATCGCGTTAGATAAAGCAGAAACTGTAATGAGCACGATTTTTGGGGAATTATTGAAAGAAGAGAATATTATGTTAGCTATTGAAACGGAATTTATTGAAGCTTCCAGTAAGATAAAAGGCTATTTTTTATTTGTTCCCGGGCATAAAGGTATTCAGTATTTACTTAAAAATTTAGGGGTTAAGGTTAAGGAGGAAAAATAATGGATATGGTTCAGTTTAATGAAAAACAATTGGACGCGGTAAGAGAAATCGGTACTATCGGCTCCGGGCATGCCGCTTTAGCTTTAAGCCAGATGATTGGCAAAAGAGTGAATATCGCGGTAGTTAAAGTTGAGCTCGTTCCATCAAATGAATTTGATAAGTTAGTAGGAGGCCCGGATACTTTAGGCGCGAGTATTTATTTGCAAATATTAGGAGATCTACGGGGAAGCGTGATTTTATTTTTTAAAAGGCTGGATGCCCTGCGTTTAGTAGATACATTGTTAGCTAAAGAGAAAAATACGACAGTAATGCTTTCAGAGATAGGCATATCCGCTCTTAAGGAAGCAGGTAATATTTTAACCGGTTCATATTTGAGCGCGATGAGCCAGATTATCGCGTTTAAAATGGCCTTGTCAGTCCCCCGCCTTGCTTTTGATTTAATTGGATTTGTAATGGAGGGGATATATAGTGAGGTGATGCAGCCGGAAAAAAAATCTTTGGCTTTGGTTACAGAGTTTATTGAATCTACCAGCCAGATTAAAGGTTATTTCGTATTTTTGCCTAAGAAAGAATCCTGGGAAAAAATTATAGAGGGGTTAAAAGTATAATAATGAATTATTGGAAACATTCCCCTCTTTAACAAAGAGGGGTGAGGGGAGATTTTAACCTACGAAATCCCCCTTAATCCCCCTTTTTCAAAGGGGGAAATAGTGCCTTATAAAGGAATATATCTATGCCTGATAAAACTATAAATGTCGCTGTAATTGGAGCGGGAAAAGATTCTATCCCTGTGATTCAGACAATAGTTTCTCTGCCGCGTTTTAAAATATTGGGTGTCCTTGATGATAAACAGGACGCGCCGGGGATGGTTACTGCCAGAGAATTTGGCATAAGGACTAATTTTAGCCTTGATGAATTAGTTAATCAGGACGGCCTTAATCTGGTTATTTCAATTTCTGAATCGCAGTATTTCGCGAAAACATTAGAAAAGATAGTCCCTGCCGGGGTAAGAGTAATGGATGAGGTTTCCAGCCGGATTATGATTGATTTGGCTTTGGAAAGGGAGAGGCTTCTTCAGGTAGAGACCGCGTATAAACTTACCCGCAGGTATTCAGAATTAATTGAGGAATCTAACAGGAAGTTAGATGATAAGATTCTTGAACTTTCACTTTTAAATCAGGTTTCTAAAACTTTTTCTTCAGCGTTTGATCAGGGGAATATCTCTACGTTCATTTTTAGTTTATTGCAAAAAAAGATAGGCTTTAATATTTATTTTCTTTTATTGGAAGATTCAGGCAGGTTAAGCTTGTTCTTATCTTCTAATATTGTAATCCCTGCGGAAATCAAAGAAGAGATAAAATTCAGGCTGATTGAGAGGTATTCACAGCAGTCAAAAGAAAAGTTAGACAGAGAAAAGGTTTTAGTTTCAGAAAGGATAGTAAAAAAAGAAGATGATAACCCTGAAGCTGTAGAGCCGGTAATAAAAACACTTTATACTGTTGTTTTAACCGCTTTGGATAGACCTTTGGGAATGATGGGAATTGCTTTTTTCAGGGATTATAGCTTGAGTTCAGATGAAGAGAGGTTTATTGATATTATCGCTTCTCAGGTAGGGCTTTTTTTGGAAAGTGACAGGGTTAAACAGGGGATTACTAATGAGCGTAATAAGCTGGAGGCAATTTTAAATAGTATGACCGGAGCAGTATTGGTTATTGATGAAGATAAAACTATTTCAGTGGTAAACCCGATTACTGAAATTTTGTTAGGCGTGGCTAAAGAAGAGGTATTGGAAAAAAAATTGGATGATGTATTTCTGCAGAATGAAATTAAGTATTTGTATGATAGTTTTAAAAGGCAAAAAAGCGAGTTTATAACCAGAGAAATAGAGATAGATAACTCTAAAGACGGTATTAAAAGGATTTGCCGGGCAAGTGTTGCCAAGGTATATGATTATTTAAAGAATGTAGTGGGAACAATTATAATTTTGGATGATATTACAAAGGAAAAGGAAGTAGATAGGATGAAAACGGAGTTTATCGCTATTACTTCGCATGAATTAAGGACTCCTTTGGCAACAATTAAAAATTCCATATCTTTGATTTTTAGCCAGGCCACAGGCCCGATAAATGATAATCAGAAGAAATTTCTGGATATTGCTAAACGCAATATTGACAGGCTTTCCGCGTTGATTAATAATTTATTGGACCTTTCCAAGATAGAGACAGGAAAGATGGAGTTAGACAGGGCTAAAGCGGATATTAATAAAATGGCGGAAGAAGCAGTAGATACTTTTGGCCCATTGGCTAAAGAAAAAAAGATTAATCTGTTATTAGAATCGAGTGAAGGCCTGCCGCAGATTGAAATAGATAAGCATAAGATTACTCAGGTGATTAATAATTTAATTTCTAACGCGCTTAAGTTCACAGAGGCAGATAAGTCTGTTAAGGTCTTAACTTCGTTTTATGGAGAAGATAAAAATTTTATACAATTGGCTGTTCAGGATGAAGGCGTAGGCATTGATAAGAATGATTTCAAAAAATTATTTCAGAAATTCCAGCAGATAGACAGTTCTATGACTAGAAAAGTGGCCGGGACAGGCTTGGGCCTGGCAATATGCAAACAAATTATTGAATTGCATGGAGGAAAAATCTGGGTAGAATCGGAATTAGGAAAAGGCAGCAGGTTTATTTTTATTCTGCCGGTAGTTTATGAGGAGGAGAAAATGGGAAAAAAGATTCTGGTAATTGATGATGAAGTGGATTTATGCACTACGATAAAAGCGCAATTGGAAGTCAAGGGGTTTAATGTTCTAGCCGCTCTTAGCGGGCAGGAAGGAATAGATAAGGCTAAAGAATACAAGCCTGATTTGGTAATTTTAGATTTAATGATGCCGCAGATGGACGGATTTGAAGTATGCCGGCAGTTAAAAAAAGACTTTCCTTCTACGCCAATAATAGTCCTTACCGCGCTGGAGCAGGATGATTCAGCCAAAAGGGCCCTTTCAGCCGGAGCAGAGGGGTATTTAGTAAAACCGTTTGAGGAAGATTCGCTTTTATTTACGATAAAGGAATTCCTTAAGTAGTTGGGAGTTATGAGTTAGGAGTTGGGAGATCGGAGTCCGTTCGCTTCCGTTCACTGGAGCAAAATCTTTTACCCCTAACTCCGAACTCCCGGCTCCAAACTCTTCGCGACGAAAGGAGTGAAGCAATGGCTAAAAAAATTCTTATAATTGATGATGAGCAGGATTTTGTGGAGACGCTTTCATTTTACCTGCGGGATAATGGTTTTGAGGTTTTTGATGCTGCAAATGGGACAATCGGCATAGAGAAAGCTCAGGCTGAAAAACCGGATTTAATTATTCTTGATTTGATGATGCCTGATATAGATGGATATGAAGCGGCTAAAAGATTAAAGGTGGATAATGTTACGGTTAATATTCCAATAATAGTTTTTACTGCTAGTATAACTCCGGATTTAAAAGAAAAAATAAAGCAGATTCAGGTCGTGGATTATGTGGTTAAGCCTTGTGATTTGGAAGAATTAGTTGATAAAATAAAAAAGATACTGGAGGGTTGAGTTGAAAAAGATGAAGATTCTGATAGTTGATGACGAAGTGGATTTCCTTGAGACGATGAGCCCGATAATGGAAGAATGGGATTATGATTTAATTAAAGCTGTTAATGGCAAAGAAGCTATAGATATTTTAAAAGATAAAAAGCCTGATATTATAGTGTTGGATTATATGATGCCGCAAATGGACGGGCTTGCTGTTTTGAAAAAAATACGTAAAATTAATAAAGATATTCCGGTTATCATGTTTACCGCGCATCCGGACATCAAAGTAATTAAAGGTACTGAGAAATTAGGAGTCAGCGCGTTTATCCCTAAGTTAAGCATTTATTCCGATAATCTGTCAGCGTTAAAAATAACTTTGAGCATGCTTGGAAAAAAAATAGGATAAGAAAGGCTGAGTTATGGAAAAGAAAAAGATATTGCTTGTTGACGATGAAAAGGACTTGGTTGAAACAGTAGTTTTTCAATTGGAAGCCAGCGGTTATGAAGTTATTACTGCTTATGATGGGCAGGAAGCCTTAGAAAAGGCGCGCAAGGATAATCCGGATTTAATTGTATTGGATCTTATGCTTCCTAAAATTGATGGTTATAAGGTATGCCGGATGCTTAAATTCGATGAGAAATACAAAAACATCCCTATTATTATGTTTACTGCCCGCGCTCAGGAACAGGATAAAAAACTAGGATTAGAAGTCGGGGCTAACGGGTATATTACCAAGCCATTTGAGCTAGAAGTACTGCTTGCTAAGATTAAAGAGCTGCTTCCGTAAGTTATTTATCAATTTATTGCCCAGTATTTTATTTTCTGTTATACTAATGTTACACCTGAGAAATGTTCTTTAAGTGTATATGGAGTATGGGGCCGTGCCCCGAAACATGTACCTGAATAGAGTTAAAATAAGTGTATATGGAGTATGGGGCCGTGCCCCGAAACATATACCTGAATAGAGTTAAAATAAGTGTATATGGAGTATGGGGCCGTGCCCCGAAACATATACCTGAATAGAGTTAAAATAAGTGTATATGGAGTATGGGGCGTGCCCCGAAACATATACCTGAATAGAGTTAAAATAAGTGTATATGGAGTATGGGGCCGTGCCCCGAAACATATACCTGAATAGAGTTAAAATAAGTGT
>JBDRLG010000029.1:0-2209 GCA_043813255.1 Candidatus Omnitrophota bacterium | reverse complement strand
CAATTTACTCTGGCAGGGTACTTATACCAGTATTTCAATCAGCAAAGGGATATTTAATATCCTCTTAGGCGATGTTAATGACAGCGGATTTGATTTTGCAGCGCTTGCTTTTGATAAGCCATATTGGCTGGAAATAAAAGTCGGAACAGATGCCCCAATGACTCCAAGACAAAGGATTACCAGTGTTGGATACGCGATAAGGGCAGAGAAAGCAGAGCAAGCTAACAATGCAGATACCGTTTCTAATGTTGGCATAAGCACAACTCCTGCTCCAAATAAATTGTTACCTTTGGATAATAATGGGAAATTACCCTTTATCCAAGGGTTATTAGGAAATAATATTGTAGTTTTAACAGGCATTATTAGTAACGGAGCAACTATTCCTTTGCCAGCCGGTTATACGGAAAGTCAATGTAGATGGATGGTTTCTTATGCTAATACTGAAAATGTAAGAAGTCCTGCATGGGATCACTGGCTTTGGGTTAATTGTTATACAACTGGTAGAGTAGTAACGTCTCAAACTGGTAGTAGTGGTCCAGCAGGTGGACCGTATCCTGCAAATGCTAATTATATAATTATCGGAATTAAATAAAAAAGAGGTTTACTTTGAAGATTATAATATTAATTTTTATAGTAGTATGTTTAATTTTTAGCACAAGCGAAGCAAGTTGGTATGTAGTAGATGCTAATAATAAAGTAGTTGTTAAATGCGAATACGAGCCGGATACAAAAGATTTACAATTTCGAAACGAAACCGCTGTTTTCTCAAAAGAGGATATTTCTTTACAAGAAGCTAGATACCATAACGGCAAGATTACAAGGCGTGTTAAAACACCAACTGAAATAGCCGAAGAAAATAAGAAAAATGATGAAGAGGCAGATAGGAAAATAATAAATGAGAAATTAAAAGCCATGGCAATTGAGAAACTAAAAAGCGAAGGTAAAGTATTAAAATATTATAAATAAAATACGGACAGCGTGAAATAATCCAAAATAATAATGGTTTATTTTTTTCAAGCATGAATAATTTTTGGAACATACACAATTTATTTTATAAAACTTGCGCGAGTCTTTTAATCGCCTTGCATTTAATCACTTTTGGCCCGATGCGGGAGGTCTTCGCGTTTAGCGCAGAGAGCGCGAATTATAAATTAAACTCTGGAGTGTTAAACACAGGAGGAGCCAGCCGCGAAAAGCTAAACACTAAGCTCTGGCAAGATACCATAGGCGAGCCCTGCGCAGGCAGGATAGAAAGCGCGAATTATATTTTAAACGCAGGCTATATCCCCACAATTCAGAGTAACCCACCCGTATTAAAAGAAAATATTCCATACCAGACATGGGCAATAGATTCATCAAAAGAAAACGCGTTTGATTTAGACGATTATTTTACCTGCCCCGACGGAACTGTCGGGGTAAGCCCCGATGATTATGCTATAAAATTTAGTGCCCTTGGCAATTCCAAAATAAATATAACTATAGACCCTGATACGCATGAGGTAAGTTTTTCTTCCATGCAAGGCTGGAGCGGCGTAGAAAAAGTTTATTTTATAGCCACAGACACAGAAGGCAACAGTATACAAAGCAATGAAGTAGTTTTGCAGGTTTCAGCCGCAGTTGGTGAACTGACCAATAAACCAATAATAATTGATACAGAACTAACTCCGCAAAGCATAAAAGAAGGCGATTTAGTAATATTAGTTGTCCAAGCACGTGATTTAGATAATCAGGATTTGACTTTTAGCTATAGTGATTTCTTTAGCGAGACAAAACACTGGAAAGACGGAGATTATTGGTATTCAGAAGGCACTTGGCAAACAACCGCTCAATTCACTGGCCACTACAGTATAAAAGTTACAGTATCAGATTCTACAGCATTAACTGATACAACGAATGTCCTGGTAAACATAGGCAACTTAAACCACGCGCCAGTATTAGAGCCAATCCCCGAAATAACAGCTAATGAAGGAGATTTGGTAGTAATTACTCCTAACGCCACAGACGCGGATGGCGACCCTATTACCTATTATTATTCCGCACCTTTTGATACCCAGGGCAAATGGCTTACAGGATATGAAGACCAAGGTGACTATGACATCCGGGTAAGCGCCTCAGACGGAATAGACATAGTATCGCGGAATGCCAAAGTTATAATTAATAAAACAAACAGAGCCCCAGAAGTAAATTTAACCCTAAGTAAATACACAGT
>JBDRLG010000028.1:0-2479 GCA_043813255.1 Candidatus Omnitrophota bacterium | reverse complement strand
AATGTAGAGTATAAAAACCTAGAAACATTATTGAAAAGAAACCTGCTCCATAGTATAAGCACTTAAAAATTCTCTTACGATAATTTTTTAAGTATACTACGGAGTTAATAATGTAGAGTATAAAAACCTAGAAACATTATTAAGGAGAGAGAGAGAAAGATGAAGAATAAATTGCTTTTATTTTGTATTTTTAGTATAGTATCTTTTAGTTTTTTCGGATGCGCGAATTTAAAAGAGGTCGCTAAAGGGATAGTGGGGATTTCTACTAAAGAAGTAGAGAAAAGCAGGCTTGATGCGATAAAAAAAGATTTTAACCTTCCTTATGAAATATGCTATGATAAGACATTAAAGGCTTTGAAAAATATCGGTTCTTATGTTTATACTATAGATAGAAGTAAAGATTTAGTGGCTATATATGTGTCTGAAGAAGATACTACCTGCGCGGGCCTATTTTTTACTGAGATAGACGCGAATAATACTCAGGTAGAAGTAGCCTCTCCTAGTACTTACGCTAAAGAGCTTATTGCGGATAAATTATTCAAGCGGCTGGAAAAATCAGATGATTTTATAGATGAGAAAAAGGATACTCAAGAAGAAACAGCAGAAGCAGAAGCAGATTTGTAATTTGTTTGTTATATAATAAAGATAAGGAATTAAAAAGGAGGAGAAACATGCCGTACAATAGCAGCTTGGATCAGGAGACGTTTTCGAAATCATGGGAAAATGATACAGGAAAAATCATAGTCAGTGTCCATAGTTATAATAACGGCCCTAAAAAACTTCAACTTGCCAGAGAATTAAAAGGCAGGGAAGGGCAGCCTACTTTCGCGAAATTAGGCAGGCTTTCTAAAGAAGAGGTAGAGGGTATTCTGCCTTTGATTCAAGAAGCAACAGCAACTATGGATTAACCTAGTTTTGTGTTGTTTATTCTTCTGGGAATATCTTTGATGTGGACTGAATTGAATGGACATAAGGCTCCGTTATGGAGGAGGCTTTGGCCATGGCACAGCGCTAGGTATATTATAAACGCAAGCGGCTAGATATTTATAACTGTTTCATGGGGAGTTATTCTTGGTTTAGCCGTTTTTTGTTTCTTTATCTTCGCCTGTTCCCCCCTGTTTCGCTTTACGAAGCAAAGAGCAGTGGGGCAAAACGGCTGGGACTGCTAAAATCGCCTATGTTCGGTGATACCTGCCTGCCGGCAGGAAAGTTATCGTCCCGAAGTAACGTCGGGACGATTTTCTTGAGGTTTTTTCTAAAAAGGCATTAAAATGAAACGAAATGTTTTAACATTTTTAAGCGTACTATTTTTATTAATGAATATATCGGGTTGTGTTCCTCTTATTATAGGAGGGGTTGCTGCCGGAGCTGCAGTGGGCGCTTATGCTGTAGGTAATGATACTATGGAAGGCGATACAGATAAGCCGTATGATAAGGTTTGGGATTCTGCTTTAACTGTCGCTAAAATAAGGGGAAGTATAGAACAGGAAAATGAACAAACAGGGTATATTGAGTTTGTTTCGGGCTCCAGCCGGGTAAATATCAAATTAGTGCGTTTAACTAGAACTATTGCCAGGTTAAGAGTGTCGGCGCGTAAAGGCCATTTCCCAAATATTAAGTTAGCCGAAGATATTTTTGTGAAAATCATAGAAGGAGCGGGATGAATTTTTTAGCTAATCTTGTCACCAGCTTAAATCTTCTTAGCGGATTCTTAGCTATAATTTTTTCCTTGGAAAGCTGTTTTACTCTTGCTGGTTGGGCAATACTTTTATCTCTTGTCCTTGACGGGATAGACGGACAGATCGCGAGGCTTAATCCAGTACCCAGCCCATTCGGCAATCAGCTGGATTCATTAGTGGATGTTGTTTCTTTTGGAATAGCTCCTTTGATTTTAGTCTTTGTTTTTCTATATGTAGATTTACAGTTAAAAGTAATTCCGCTGTTATTTTTATATTTAATTTGCGGCATTATACGTTTGGCAAAGTATAATCTTTTGCCAAAAGAAAAAACAGCTAACAGCTTTCTCGGGCTGCCTATAACAATAAGTGGAGGTTTAATAGCTTCTTTTATTCTTTTTTCAAGCAGATTAAAGATGCCGGTTACTTGTATATTAACGATATTGGTAGTACTTATTTCCCTTGTGATGGTTTTATTTAGAGTCAGATACCCTAATCTTAATGGAATAATACAATTGTTCAATTATAATAAACCGATATTTATTGCGATTATTTTGATTAGTTTAACTGTCTTATTAATATATTTTATTTTTAGTTCGTTATTTTTTCCGGAAGCAGTAATATTGGCGTTTCTTTTAATCTACTTGATATTTTCGCCATTTATGCTAAAATTATTACCTTCTGAAGGTTGATAGGTAATATTAGAATATAGATTGGTTGAGATTTGCCGAGGTAGCTCATTGGTAGAGCGCGGCCCTGAAAAGGCCGGCGTGGGGGGTCCGATTCCCTCCCTCGGCATATAA
>JBDRLG010000027.1:0-12270 GCA_043813255.1 Candidatus Omnitrophota bacterium | reverse complement strand
GGTTTCTAAATTACCATAATTCTCTATTGTTATCGTATCAAATGTAATAGCTTCATTTATCACTGTCCTTCCCACAAACCGGTCATCCCAGCTGTCTTTATCATTATTATCTATAAATAAATTCCCATTTGCCTGCGATGTGGATTTCTTATATATCGTCCCTGCTCCGCCAAAATGATATGTATATGACGCGTAAACACGCCCTGTCCCGCCATAAGCCTGATACGTAATCGAAGATATATCCGTAGTATAATACACCGCGATTCTTCCGCCGCCTCCGCCGCCGTCATAATAACTATGCCCGTTCCCTCCATTTACAGTAACTGCTCCTGTGCCTGATAATGTCCCGGTATTTATCCATATACTCCCGCCGGAGCCGCCGCCTCCCCATGAACTCGGATAATTCTGCCCGTTGGCTGTTATACTACCTATAACACTAAGCTCGCCTGATATTATAAGCCTTATTGCCCCGCCGCCTGCTCCTCCTTCATAAGAGTCATTTCCACCACCGCTTCCTATATTATTAGGCTCTTTTACTGAACCATACCCTGAACCTCCTGTACCTGAATTGCCATCTCCTCCATCTCCGCCATATCCGCCGCCGCCTGCTCCTACGGATGAATTAACTCCTGCTCCGGGGCCTGCTGAATGCTGGTATCCTTTATAATCCGCGTTTATGCTTCCGCCTGAAGCTACAATAACATTACCATTAACTGTATAATCTAATTTATAAGTTTCCTCTGTCCTGTTATTGCTATGCGTTAATACCCCATTTACTATCAACTCCGTAAATGCCCTCGCGGCATTGCCCGCTAATCTCGATGCAACAGGAATTGTTAAACTTCCACCTCCACTTACTATATCAAATATCCCGCCATTATCGGTAATTATACCCTTATTTGACCAATCCAGTGTTGTATATGTTATATTTGCCAATGCCCCTATCTCTAAATTACCATAATTCTGAACCGTAATTGTATCAAACGCAATCGCCTCGTTTATTACCGTTTTTCCTATACTCTTGTCATCCCAGCTATCTCTATCATTATTATCTATAAGCAAATCTCCATTGGCCTGAGATGCAGATTTCTTATATATCGTTCCCGCGCCGCCATGAGAATAACGATATGACGCGTAAACACGCCCTGTCCCGCCATAAGCCTGATATGTAATCGAAGATGTATCCGTAGTATAATACACCGCGATTCTTCCGCCACCGCCGCCGCCGTCATAATAACTCTGCCCGTTGCCTCCGTTTGCAGTAACTGTTCCTGTGCCTGATAATATCCCGGCATTTATCCATATACTCCCTCCTGAGCCGCCGCCTCCCCATGAATCCGGATAATTCTGCCCGTTGGCTGTTATACTGCCTATAACATTAAGTTCGCCTGATATTATAAGCCTTATTGCCCCGCCGCCTGCTCCTCCTTCATTAGAGTCTTTTCCGCCGCCGCTTCCTATATTATTAGGCTCTTTTACTGAACCATACCCCGAACCTCCTGTGCCTGAATTGCCATCTCCTCCATCTCCGCCATATCCGCCGCCGCCCGCTCCCGTGACTGAATTAACTCCTGCTCCGGGACCTGCTGAATGCTGGTATCCTTTATAATCCGCGTTTATAGTTCCATTAATCACCGCGTTTCCAGACTGCACATCAATATTAACGGTTCCTACAACAATTGTTGTTCCGGCAGAATGAGTAATAACAGCATTTGTATTAACAACAAGATTACCATGATCAATAATTAAAGCTCCGTTACTTATCGCGTCATAAGTAAAATTAAGCACTGGTGAAGTTGTCCCGGAAGCATTGCCCAAAGTTAAAGAATTGATAATAGTCTGATAAGCAAGATTAATTGTAGCGGTAAAATTTATAGTTACATCATCCTCAGACGTAGGAAGCCGGTTTAAATTCCAGTTAGCGGCTGTAAACCAGTCTGACGATACTGATCCATTCCATACAATGCCTGAGCCGGCAAAAAACCAATCAGTATTATTCCCACTATTGGTTGAATTTGAAGCGTAAACCAAATATCCACCTGAGGCATCAGAATAACTTACATCTAAATAATCAAATAAATAAATCCCCCTACAATCCAAACTCCAAGCCGCTCCAGCATCCGATTGAAGAGTTATAAGATTACTATCAGCTCCCTGCAGGGTTATTGTCCCGCCCTGATTCACGGTTATAGTATTGATATTGCCCACAGTTATAGTTGTCCCGGGAACCAAACAAGATAATACCCCACCCTGTTCCACAAATATATCATAATCCAAAATAACATCACTTACGATAGACACTGTTCCTTCTTCTATAGTAAGCGAGCCGTTAACATCTATATTCGAATCAAAAGTGTAAATACTGTCTGAAGAACCACTAAATACAAGATTATAAAAAACGGTTGGGACAGAAACTACAAAGGCCTGACTGCTTGTGCCGTTGAAAGTAACGGTACCGCTATTATGATTAAAAGTGCCGCCTGAATGAGTAAAATCGCCGCTAATTGTAAATGCCGCCGAAGCAATAAATGCCCCTGTAGATTGAAAAAATGCTCCGTTAATGATTAACGGCCTGCTCTGCGTGATTATTCCTGTGTATCCGTTTATGGTAAGGCTGGCGATTGTCCCTTGGAATGCTGAATCTATTGCAGCGTTCTTATTCGGGTTTGCTGCCAGCACTCCATGATCTGTGCCATCAAAGGTTACTGCGTCTGATGCGGTAGGAACTGTGCCTGTATCCCAATTAGCGCCGGTTGACCATTTATCATCTATCCCCGCGCCAACCCAATACGGATCTAAATCCCAATTCGTAAGGTTGGAGTTGTTACTTGAATGGATGGCTTTTAACGGAGGACCTCTAATATTTATACTGTCTGATGCCAACACATATGCTATATCTGTATCTGCCTGTGGATTTATTTTCCATTGTTTTGACGGCTCGGTTGAGCCTATCACTAAAAGCTTCCCATACTCTCCGCGTAATGTAAGTATTCCTCTGATCTCCTGTGTCTGCTCTGCCTCAAATTTTACGATCTTCTCCGGCACGGTTACCGTGAAATTATAAAATATATTCGCCCCTATAACTTCTGCTGTCTGCGTTGACACCAGATTAACCGTTGACTGTCCTGCCTCAAACACACCTAAATTTACCCAATCTCTGCCTACTTTATATTCTGTATCAGATGCCTTTAATGTTACTCCCTGATTCATAATAAATGAACCTGCTGTAGAAATCTTTGAGCCCGGCCACTGCGCGTATACTGCCGGTAATCCGCCCTGTTTCAATATTAAATCTCCTTCTGCCCTTATACTCCCTATCAAGCTCTCACCCGAACTCTGTATAGTGATATCTCCATCTATAGTGGTAATAAACACTCCCCGCGCCTGCTTAAACGCCCCTACCCCATCCAAATCTCTATCCGCTATCAATTCTAAATCACCTGACTCTGTGTTTATATCCCCATTAACATTGATATCTTTATTCGCCTGCATTGTAGTATATCCGGATGTCCTAAACTCACCACTCACATTTATAAAATTTTCTGATGTTATCTCTACCATTGTCTGCGCCTTTGCCTGGCCGGATAGATAGATACTTCCATCAGCTACAATTTTAATCACCCCATTTACTTCCACCATTTCTGTTGCCTTAACTATCCCGCTTGTATTCACCGCGCGCTCAAATATCGCATCCGCTGTCTTAGCGCTCATATATACTTGAACTCCCTGTATAGTCCCGGTATTTTTTATCGCATCCTTTAAGCTTAGCCCATTCTCATCATATACCTTCGCGCTTACTTCTTCATTTACCTCTACATGTATTAACCCGCGGCTGTCCATGCTTATTGTTGTCTTATCTCCTACTGCTAAATTTACTGTTCCGGCTCTGGCGGTAATTATTCCCCTGTTCTCTAATGCCGAAGCCATTAATACTATGTTATTGCCTTCAATCTTTCCCTCATTTAAAATTCTGGAAAATACATTGCTTGAATCTTTTTCAAAAATATAGTTACCATTGATAAAATTGTTTGTTGAAATATTCAATGTGGAAGCAATCATTGAATTCACTTGAATATTAGCACTTGGCCCAAAGTTTATTCCCCACGGGTTTATTAAAAATAACTTCCCGTTGGCAGTCAATGAGCCGTCAATCTGGCTAGGCGAGCCGCCTATTACCCTGATTAATATTGAAGATTCTGCTGATGGCTGGATAAAATTTACTATTTCATTTATCGCTATATTAAGGATATTAATATTAACTACTGATTTATCGCTTGCAGTAATATTCTTTGTGACGGCATCAGGGGTCTCTATTGTTACACTGCCATTTTCTACCTGCCAGCCTTCAGGCAAAGCATAAACTATACAGGTATATAATAAAAACATAACGGAAAGAAAGAATATCCCTACTTTCTTCATCTTACCTTCGCATTGAAATTTTTTATTTAGTCCAGGCATTTCCAATACACCTTCCATTCCGTAAAAATTATTATAATAAAACAAAAAAACCCCTTAAGGCATAAACTTAAGGGGTTTTTATTTTGTTCATATCTTTTGGCAACGCGGCCTACCTCAGCTTTTATACCGAGACACCGTCGCTTTGCGCCCCCAAGTTACCTTGAGTTTGCCTTTTTTCAAAGACTATCAAAACAAATTATCAAAAGCAAAAAAACATAAGCTGCATATTGTAATTAAAGTATACCCTTCATTTCCACCCTGATTCAATATCATTCAAGCTTTTTTTGAAAGTGTTTTCTTTTTAATACCGTAATAAAATAACGGGAAAAGATAAATCTTTCCCGTTATTATTATTTACACTGGCTAAGAATTCTTTTTGTTATTCCCGCGAAGGCCTTGCCTACCGGCAGGCAGGCAGGAATCCAGACATTTCTTAAGTTTTTTTCTTTCTTCTTGCCACTAACAATGCCCGCCGCCCAATAAAAATAAAGCAGCCGAACTAATCAACCAATCTCCCTCTTCTTTAAAATCAGCCCATCTTTCATCACTAAAAGAAAGCCATATTTTACTACCCTGATTAATAACAGGGTCAATTCCAAAAGCAGGAGAATAAGCTTCAACCCAATTATAAACAATATCAGGAAGTTCTAAAAATAACCATGGCTTTTCATCCCAGCCAAAAGTAGTTTTTTTAAGCTCACTACTACTGCTTCCAACTGTATATATATTAATATAAGTATCTTCCGAATCCGCAAAAGCATTCTTGGTTAAACAAAAAAACAGACAAATCACTAAGATGCCCAAAATTAATCTTTTCATCCCGTTGCCCTTTCATATAAAAATAGTTGTTTAAACCAGCATGAACTATTTATACTACTTATTATCTTTGATTTGTCAATATATTTTTTAAAAAAATCGCGGGGTTTTCCGTCGATAAACTCCCCAATAAACCCTTAAAGTTTCATCATTGAAACCTTAGTTTTTAGTTTCATTTTCAGTAACACATTTATTCTGTATAAATCTCTGATAAAATAATAACCAGAAGAATTTAATATCATCAACTAAATACCTCTTCCAAAGCCTTATTGGGTCCATCATTAAACGCCAGAACCATTCTAAACCAACCTTCTGCATCCAAATCGGAGCACGCTTCACAACCCCCGCAACAAAATCAAAACTCGCGCCAATACCGATAGAAACAGGAACCTGATATTTTTCTTTATTATTAAATATCCATTTTTCCTGTTTTGGAGCTCCTAAACCAACAAACAAAATATCAGGCTGTGCTTGTTTAATCATTTGTATAATTTTATTATTCTCAAATTCATTTTTCTCAAAACCATACAGGGGAGAATAAATTCCAACAACTTGAAGCCCCTGATACCTTTGTTTTAAGATTTCTGCTGCTTTAACAGCTGAATCTGCTCTGCCTCCCAAAAAAAACACCTTATAACCTTTTTTATCAGCGGCATCACACAAAGCGGGAAATAAATCAGAGCCAGAAACCTTCTCCTTTAAAGAACAGCCTAAGAACTTAGAAGCCCAAATAAGCGGCATACCATCAGCAAGAATTAAATCAGCCTTATCATAAATCTCTTTAAACTCTGTATCTGTTTGTATTTTAACAATATGGTCTATATTTGGAGTAACAACAAAAGAATATTTTTCCCCAGTAAGCAGGTTTTCGATTGCTTTTATTACTTCACAAAAAGATAAATTGTCAATCGGGATACCACAAATAATAGATTTTTTAAAATTTGCCATATTTTCTTAGCATAAACATCTACAAAACGATTATCTTTAGACTTTTAATCCAACCAATCTTCTAATCTGCTGTTTATGTAAAAATGCCTTTTCTTGTTTATTAACCACTAAACTTTCTCTCCTATACATAGCCTGCAAATACCCCCAAGTTACGCCTATAGATTCAATAAAATAAGGTTTCTCCTTCAAACGATAGATATTACGCACGACAAGAAAAAGAGGATGATACCCGGTAATATAAAAATTCCTGCCTGTTCTTATTTTACCTTCCCATAATCCTTTTCTAGAAGACATCCTTCGGTGATGAATAATTTTTAAGTCATCAAAACGTTTCGTTTTCCAATTTTTCATCTGTGCTCTCAAAAGATCAATTGTATCCCATCCTAAATTCTCAACTAAGCCGCCAATCGCTATAAAACATTTCTTCCGGTATATCCTCGCCCCCGCCCAAGGATGAAAATCAGGCATCTTTTCTTCATGATATTTATTATTTTCAAATGTATACGATGTCCCTCCTGATATACATAAGTCTTTATTTCCCATGAATCGGTTTATTAATTTCTCAAAAAAATTATTCTCTATTGAAATATCACAATCTAACTTCACTATATAATCCCAATCATCGGAAATTATATTTCTATACCCTTCATAAAATGCCTCTATAACACCTTTACCTACTTGAGTAAATCCTCTATCTTTTTTATCAATAATTCTTATCCAGGGATACTTATCGATATATCTTGATATTATTTCCTTAGTTTTATCTGTAGACCCATCATTAACAATAACCCATTCCTTAGGAAGCAAGGTTTGAACTATTACCGATTGTATAGTCTTATCGATATATTTTTCTTCATTGCGTACTGGTGAAATAATGATATACCGCATCATTCCTCCATTCATTAAAAACCTACAGAAGGCATATGTTGAAAATCAGCAGAAATAACCCAACAGTAAAAAAGACAACATAAAACAGCAATAGCAAAAATACAACAAGCTACTAATTTATAATCCATCTTTTTTAACCCGCTGTCTTTATACTTGAAACTTATATTCCGGATATTCATGGCATAGACGCTATAAATGATATACATAAAATTAGGCAGGAAACTTGCTTCTACTACCATCCCAAATAAAACATAACATACCAATACTATTCTTGTCATCTTATTAAAAAGATAATCTTTTAAATTTGCTTTTTTTAAGGTAAATGTTGAGCTAAAAAATTCAAACAAGACTAAAAACCAAGTAAAAAGCCCGACTATTCCATAGCGCCAAAGGTAATTGAGAAAATCATTATCCAAAAACTGAAAGCGATAATTATTATAATAAATACCGCTCCCATTACCAAATAACTGCCGTATTAATGGAAGTTCTTGATAAAGAGAAAGAATTCTATTAAATTTAATATCCCTGCCATGGAGTCCTGACAGAGTAGAATAATTAACGACATGAGATAATTTTATTGTGGAAAATTTTACAATAATTAATACTACTAATAAAACAATTATAGACAAAATAATCATTGCACTCCATTTTCTTTTAAAATTCTTAAACAAATTTATATACCATAATATAAAAATTATAAGTATTATGAAATAAGCAGACCTGTGGTAAGAAATGAACACAGACAACAATGCTAGCATTAAATATAACATATAGGGCCACATTTTTTTCCCTGTATGAATAAAGTACAAGGAAAACACTATTGTAAATATCAATATCCTGTTTAGGCTTGTTGGATGTTTATATCCACCTGAAGCTCTACCCATCTTACCAATTACAGGCAACCAATCCCAATATGTATATGAAAAAATACCGATATATTGCAAATAAGATATCAAAATTGGTATTATTGATATAACTATAAACCACTTCATAAATACTTCTATTTTCTTTAAGCTTGTTTCGTCTTTCCAAAAATAAAATAAGAAAATCATTGGAGAAACAAGCCTAAAAAAAGAAGCATAGTCGTATAAATACCTATTAAACATCACATTTGAAATAATGACTGCGGGGAGAAATAAAATAAAACTTTTAGGAAAAAATAATGTTTTATTTTTAAATATTAAAATAATTATTACTGCAAAGAATAATAATATACCAATGAAATTTGCGGGATTAAAACCTAACAGATACTTATCCCATGCTAAATCAATTAATGGCCTCAATATTAAAATTAAAAAAAGGATGTTTTTCATTTTTAAAAAATAAAATTATAAAATTAACTTTCCCAAATTTTTATTAATTTATCTGTTTCTTTTTCTAAATTGAATTTGTCTTTAACCTTTTTATATCCATTTTCGACAAAAATCTCTCTGAGTTGTTTATTTTCAATCAATTTCTTTATTTTTTCCGTTAAATCTTTTACATCATCTACTGAAACAAGGAAACCATTTTTTTCATTTTCTATCAATTCAGGAATGCCGTTAATTTTTGTACTGATAACTGGAATTCTTAAAGCCATTGCTTCCATTAATGATACAGGAATTCCTTCAGACCTGCTTGGCAGAACTATCATACTACTAGATGACATTAAATCAAATACTTCCTTTTGCGTTTTGTCACCCAAAAGATTTACTTCATTTAGTAATCCATAATCTTTTATTTGCATCGCTAATCTTGCTCTCTCAGAACCATTTCCAACTATGTTGCAGCTAAAAACAACCCCTTCTCTTTTTAATATATTACAAGCCTTTATTAAATTATCAAGCCCTTTAGTCTTTTCTAATCTAGCTACGCAAGTAATTACAGGAAAATTATTTTTGTTCCTCTGCACCTTATCATAACAATTCACCCCGCAATGTATTATTTCAATATCATTTTTATTAACGTTAAACCTATCAATAAGGTATCTCTCATTAAATTGTGAAATAGTTATATGTTTTTTAGCTAATTTAGATTTTAATCTATAATTTTTTGGCGGAGAATCAAAGACATCATATCTATGGGTAGTGAAAGTAAACGGTATATTAGTTAAAAGATTAATTAGCATGCTCAAATCAGCTGCTCTGGTCCCAAAATGCGCATGGATATGCTCAGGAGATCTTTTACTAACCAATAAAACATTATCAAGATCCCATAAGAAAACCTTGAAAATTCCATTTTTCATATTTAACGCTATAAAGATAACCTTCATATATCTTAAAGGATGTTTAAATAACCAGTAGAAATGCGCTGATATTTTTGCGAAAAATCTCCAATTAGAGAAATAATTCACCGATTGCACCTCTTTAAAACTATCATGTACTTTATTTTCCTTTGTTCTCGCGAAAGCAAAAACTTCAACAGTTATGCCCTTCCTTTGTACTTCTAAAATCTCATTTAGAATAAAAGTCTCTGAAATTTTTGGGAAAACATGTAAAATATAAATTACTTTCATTTGTGGTTACCTTTAGAATGACACAAAACTAAGCCTGAATAACGACGAAGTATCCGTATTGGAACTTTAACAATAAGTTTTCTAAATAAAATACTTTTACTTATAGCGGCATTTAAAAAAATTAAAAAAGCGCCAAAAGAATATTTGAACTTTAATTCTTTAAAATATCCATCTATCTGTGGCACTGGTTTTTTGAAAAATTTCAATAACTTCATCCTTGCGCCTACTGTCACTTTTTTTCTGGAAAGAATGCCCTGCTGTGACTCTATAACCTTATCAATAGATAAATTTTCTAAAAAAATACCGCCTTTATCTTTTATCTTTTCTAAAAATACCTTCGCTGTTTCTGATCTTACAATAACTATAGAAGTCCCCATATTATCTTTTTGTTTTATCTCTTTTAACCACGCGTCTCCCAAAGATACATCAGCTGTCTCTGCGGCAAGATCACTACAGCTCAAACAACGGTATGGGGTAAAGAAATAAGGAGCGAAAAAAGGCGGCCAATATCGTTCAAGATCAATAAAATATTCTTTTTTGTTTTTATATTTAATAGCTACCCCTCCAGGCCACCCTCTGCCCCGCCATTGGATTTTATAAATATTATCTGCCCCTTTGGCAAATTTATTCAAAAGGGCTTGAGTTCCCGCGAAAGTAACTCCATGAGAACAAAATAATCCTAAAGTTAAAATAATCTTCTTAGACAAAACTTTATTCTTTTCTGCTAACTTTCTAAAAGCATATATTTGACAAGGCAATCCGACTAAAGCCAACTTTTCATCTTTTTTATTGTTTTTTAATTCCTTCAATACCGTTAACATAGACGTAGGGCAATATTTTGAAGACTGCGCTGATTCAATTTCTTCCACGGTTCGAGCAATAAAAGTCTCTGGAAAAACAGGATTTTCGCTATTCATCCGGACTACAACCGCCCCATCAATATATTTTTCATTTAATAATTCTATTAACAAACTAGTTGCAATTCCTCCTGAAGCGGAATTAAACCTTATGTTTTGGTTGTTTGAATAGCCAATATACGTTTTTAAAAAACTGCCTATTTTAGGATAAACCAAATTGCCAGGCCAAAGCCTTTTAGCCATTTCTTCTATGCGCATTTCTCTGCCCGGGCAAACCGATAAACATAAACCGCATTTTTTGCATTTATTTTCATCAACTCTAGGATAAAACTGACCCTTTGAAACTAAAATATTTATACAATCTAAGGGGCAAATACACGCGCAGGCACCACAGCCAACGCACATATAATCTAAATTGAGATCTCTAATTGAATTCATTTATAATACCTCAAAAAACTTATTAAAATAAGCCTCATCCCAATTGAAATTATTAGGTTTATCTATCTTTAACGTACTGTTAATCAAATTAGGTAAATTTTCAAGATTATTTATATAAAAAATATAATTAAACTCCTCAAACCATTTAGCGCCTTCTTTTAATTTATGGTCTACTGTCGGAAAAATAATGCATGGTGTCTTAGTAAGGACAGAAAAAATTACCCCATGGAAACGGTCTGTTAATACCAATCTATGTTTTCCGAAAAAATCCAGCGTATTCTCCAATAAAGCCTGCCTGCCGCTTCTGCTAATCGGCTGTTTAATAGTTGTATCAAATTCATCAAACCGCATATTAAGTTTTGTTAAATTCCCCTTTATTACTTCTTTTTTCTTTAGGTCCATTATTGATTCGTCATCATTTCTAAAACACATAAGCAAAGAATCTTCTCTATTAGGAAATTCTTTTATTTTATGATAAAGCACAAAATCCGGACAAACCAAGACTTTATTATTATAAAACATTTGTTTTGCTAATTCAAAACTTCCGTAGTCACGCGCGATTATTGTTAAATTATTATGAAGATTATATATTTTTTTAGTATTTTCCCGTTCTTTTTTCCCCGTATCCGTATTGCTAAAATAAATAGTTTGAGGTAAAGAAATTATTCTATTATTCGGGAAATTCTGAATCACCAGCCTGCGCGCGCGCTCCGACCACATACCTCTATCACCTAAATTACCGCCGCTATGCAAAAAGATTAAATCATCGGCATTGACGACTTTTTTTATAGCAGAGATAAAATTAATTACCTCATTTTTATCAAACTCTAAAACCAAATATTCTTTAAAACAATCGCTAAACCATCGCTTAATACAAACAACTTGCGAGTGGTCACCTATATTTTTCAGATTAGGCGTTGGTGTAATCGCATAAATTATTTTTTTAGTTTGTTTATATTTTTTTATTTTTAAATAAAGAAATACCGCCATTACTGAATATATAATTTTTTTAAATATTATGGCCATCTGATATATTTTCTAATGTTTCAGAATATATGGTTATTAAGAAAAACTTTCTTTAATTTGCTTTTTGTACGCCAAAAAACAAAAAAATACAACATTAGCATAAAGCCTATTTTTAAACATAAATCTACATTTATTTGATGAATATTGAATGGGTTTACTATAATTATTTTAAATATAAACGATACGGCACTAACCCAAAAAACTGTTATTAAACTAAAAGCTAATGCGCGCAAAAATTCCTTCCAACTAAGCTGAATTAAATTATTTGCTATCTTATGAGAATAAAATGACACAATCAAAGTCCTTACAGTGTAAAAGAAAGCAATAAAATAAATACCATATTTT
>JBDRLG010000026.1:0-7431 GCA_043813255.1 Candidatus Omnitrophota bacterium | reverse complement strand
CTGCCTTAAATCCAGCGAAGCGCTTTTAAAGTTTTTTACCGGTAAATAGCAGTACATAGTCGGCGTATTCACATAATGTGTAATAAAATTCGCGCCTGTATGGAGTGTCAAAGCGTATCCCTGTTCAGTGTTTTTTGAAGCAAAATAACTTTTCAGACGGCTTAAAACATCTTCACTGGCCGAATAATATAAATATGACTCATTACGCTCAAATTTATAAATTTTAAGCCATTCTTCTATAAGCTCTTCTTTATTCTGCAATATGCTGTGGGCATTTCTACCGGAGCGAATCCCCTCGACAAAACCTTTTGAATACAATTCTGATAATACCATTGCCGCGCGCGCGCGACCCACTCCAAATTCCTTTTCAAAATCTCTGGCTACCCACTTTCTGTCCGGCTGAGATAACATTGCCCGTATAATGATTGTAGCTTTGTCACTCAATAATATATTCAT
Source organism: Candidatus Omnitrophota bacterium (assembly GCA_043813255.1). Classification (GTDB taxonomy): domain Bacteria; phylum Omnitrophota; class Gorgyraeia; order Gygaellales; family Profunditerraquicolaceae; genus JBDRLG01. The sequence goes on along the minus strand of JBDRLG010000026.1, from coordinate 6,975 downwards.
TTTTATAGCCCCCTTAAATAAATGTCCACTATGTCTAAATGTCCACTGTTTAATGGACGTTTCCTATTAGTGGACATTTTACCATTATCATTCTCAAAGTCAAGATAAATTACGATATCGGCAGGATTAGTGCTAAAAATGAATTGTCGCAAAAAGTATGCAATTTTTGCGACATGGGTGTTCTATGGTTTAGAACAAGTGTACTATGTTATATAACAGTCTGGGATCCTTCGGTCGGCTTCGCCTCCCTCAGGATGACGGTGCTTATTGTCTACTCCACCAGCGCGGCGGCGAGGGACATCATTGACTTACTATAACCCGTCCATCGGCCAGCCAAAAGTTTTTATCAAAACTTTTGGCTGGCGTGTCCGCAGCGCGCTGAGGGTCCCAGTCGGGATCATCAACATCTTTGCGCAAGGACCTGATATTTCTCATCTTATTCATTACTTATCTCTTCCTACGCAATATATTATCTAATCTATACCCTCTTACTAACCGTTCCTTATCAATACGTTCAAGCTGCTTAATCCTTGCCTCTATTCTCATAGCAAATCGTTGATTTTTACAAGTTTTAGTCCATACTAATTTAACCGGCAAACGCACCCGCGTATATTTAGACGCAAGTCCCTGATTATGTCTTTTTATTCTCGCATCCAAACCACCACTATACCCGGTATAATAACTCCCATCCCGGCACTCCAAGATATACACATAAAACTTCGCGTTACGCTTAATTTTTTTCATTATATTATGATTTCAGGAAGTATATTCTATCCTAAAGATTGGAAAGCTGGCAGGTTTATTGGAATATAGAACATCATGGGGACAGGTCTTGAATCTTGCCATTCAATAATTAAGACCTGCCCCCCCTGCCCAAAGGACAAATAACCGCCCGTGCGGGAGCCCCATCTGAATCTAATATTTTCAACGGCAAACAGCATAAATCATACTTACCCGGCTTAACCCCTGAAAGATTTAAGCCCTCAATAATCCAGATACCGGCTCCAAGAATTGTCTTATGCGTTGCCGCGCCATCTTTTTTATAGCTTCCAACAGAAAGGTAATCTACTCCTATAACACTTACCCCTGCATCTGAAAGATATTTTGCTGCCTCCGGCGTTATATAAACAAAGTCTTTTTGAAAAACATTACTTTTCCAAAAAGACGAATTTTTTGTTTTAAAAAGTATCCTTTCACCGCGCTTTATGCGGCACCGCTTTAGCTCCTGCTCCGTAATACACTTAGTATCCGTTATCCCCAATACCCGCGCCGGACCAATGACTGCACCTAAGGGCATCTTATCTAAGCTCTTACCCCTGGAAAAAAAATGGCAGGGAGCATCCATGTGAGTTCCTGTATGTGACCCCATAGAAATCAGAGAAACATTATTACTATCTCCTTTATCCATATTTTTCGTACGATTTACCCTAACCGCCGGATCCCCTGGCCAATGCACCATTCCAGAGCTAATTGTCAGCGAAATATCTATCCACTCGTTATTTTTCATACTTAAACTTATCACCAAATGCCTTTCCCGGAAACAATCATTCTCTCACAATTTAAAAAATCTTTTTAAATTTTAACAGCAATTGGTCATCAGCTGTTTTACTCTCCTGCTGATCATCCGCATCCTTCTGCTTCAGCTCCTTTCGGGCATCTAAAGAAACATTCTCTGTCACTTTATACTCTCCCCCGACTTTTTGCGAAATCCCGGGAGTGCCTTCCTTCTGTTCTTTTTCTTCTACTTCGTATTTTCCCTTTAATTTATCTGACAAATCTTTCGTTACGGCAACCCCTTTTCCTTGTGTATCATATTTTACAGAAAAACCCTTTAGGCCAAACTTTTCCACGAATTTACCGCTTTGGCCTCCAAAAATAAAATAGTCTATAAAGTCTTTCGCAAGATCAAGCGAGATACTTCCTTTATTAAGAAGCTCTTCAGTACTTTGCCAGGTTTTATTCGTAGCCAGGGCTAATAACAATCTATTCTTAGACATAGCAGGTTCCGAATTAAGCTGTAAATCCGGCTCTTTAAAATTCCCCTTAAGTGTTATGGCCATCTTAACTTTTTCCACTACTGATGTGGCCTTAATATCAAAATTAGGATTTTGGGGGTCTCCGTTAAAAATAATTTTGCCTTCCTGAAGCTGTACCAAAGCGGTTTTCTTCCCTTTTATCGTGCCTCCTTTGAAAATAATCGGGCCGTACAATCCCAATTTATCATCCGCATTCTTCATATTTATTTCAAAAATACAAGGTGATTGCTCAAGTGAAAAGTCATTCTTCACGAGTTTTTCTATAATAAGGCCGCCGCTAAAAGTAAGTTCCCGCATTGAACCTTTAACAAAAACATCTATATCAGCAAAATTACCGGTTATTCCCTGAAAAATTTCCGCCTTAACTAAACTCTTTATTTCTCTATCGGTGATCGCCTTTGTATAAAAGTTAAAATCCGCCAGCTGATTTTCAAAATTTCCATAAAACATAATTGGTTCCGTGCCTGGTAAAGAAAGTCTGGCATTGACGATCTTTAAAGTGATCCCATCTAAACAAAAAGAATCAATATCTACAGCCAAAGACTTAATCTTCAATTTATTGGGAACAGGAAACCATTTTAAATTTTCAAATACAATATCGTTATATGTCATCCCGCCAATTAAACTTCCTTCGTTTTTTTGCCAGGATACCTCTTTTTTGTTATTAACAGTACGCGTAAATCCCCGCAACAAAAGAGAACTTCCGCTGGCAGTAAACAGCAAAAAGTAAAACGCGATTGAAAAGATGACGATAAAACCACAAATTGCATAAAGAAATATTAGGGTTATCTTTTTATTAAATTTCATCATACATGCCCAAACCAGCAATCATTATTTGACGAACGCGCAGTGTTTAGATTTAATCAAAAAGCTGCCTATTTATCCTTAAGCGCCTCATTAATCAACTCCACCACATTCTTAGACAAGTTAGTTCCCTTATAAATAAAGCCGGCAATACCTAATTCCTCCGTTTCCTTAACCCTTTCGCCATCACCATAAGCGCTTAACATAAAGACCGGAAGCTCTCTGTTAAAAGACCGGATTTCGCGCAGGGTCTCCAACCCATCCATTTCCGGCATCATTATATCCAAAATTACCGCATCAGGAGCTTTTTTCTTAATAAGACTAATAGCTTCTTTACCATTAACAGCAGTAATAGCCTCATACCCGCATGCCTCCAATCTCATCCGTATTGCCTCAAGCAAATCTACTTCATCATCCACTATTAACACTTTAATCACCTGACTCTCCTCCCTATGAGAACTCTAAAAAAAGTCCTTCACCCTCTTTAGCCAATTTATTAATCATTTCTCATTATAGTGCTTTGTTACATTAATTTTTGAGTGTAATTATTCGCGGCACGGAGGCCGCTTCTACGATAAAATTTGTAAGAATGGAAACTGAATTTATCAACATTTATCCGTAGGAGCGGCCTCCGTGCCGCGAATAATTACACTCAAAAATTAATGTAACAAAGCACTACTGCACTGTCAGATAAATTTCTAAATTAAATTATTGTAAATAGCTAAATTTATTGATACTATATTCCTCAAAAGGGGGAATAGATCAATGGCCAAAGTAAAAGTACTAAAGTTAAACCCGAAGGATCAAAAAAAGCTCAAAGAATTAACAAGATCAGGAACGTTAAAAAGTCGCAAACTAAATCGGTGCCGAATATTATTACTATCAGCAGAAAAAAAAACCAAAAAAGAAATCGCCAAAATCTTAAATATGTCACCAGTCACGGTGATTGAAACTTGTAAACGTTACAGAGAAGGCGATCTTAACACTGCGCTCAATGAAAAACCAAGACCAGGAGCGCCCGGTATATTCAACGGCAAACAAAAAGCAAAAATTACTGCATTAGCTTGTACAAAGGCTCCCAAAGGAGCTGCACGTTGGAGTTTACGGTTATTGGCTGATAAGGCCATAGAACTTAAAATTGTCGAAGACATATCGTATGAAACCGTTGGAGTCATTTTAAAAAAAACGAACTTAAGCCTCACTTAAAGAAACAGTGGTGTATTGGGAAAATCAATTCCGAGTTTATTTGGTGCATGGAGCGAGTTCTTGACATTTATGAGAAGCCTTATAATTCCAATAAACCTGTCATTTGTTTTGACGAGCGTCCTTGCCAGTTAATAGGAGACATTCTGGTGCCAATACCTATGCAGCCAGGAAAGATTCAACGTGAAGACTATCATTATGAGCGTAATGGTACTTGTTGTGTTTTTATGGCTGTTGAACCACTGGCTGGTCGTCGTATTGTTAAAGTAAGCAAACAAAAAACAAAAAGAGATTATGCTGAGTTTATGAAAAAGTTGGCACAAAAGTATTGCAATGCTCACAAAATTATTCTGGTACAAGATAATTTAAATACTCATAATCCGTCTTCGTTTTACGAGACATTCTCAGCTGATGAAGCCTTTGCGTTATCACAGCGATTTGAAATGAACTATACTCCTAAGAAGGCCAGCTGGTTAAATATGGCTGAAATTGAATTGTCGGTTCTTTCAAAACAGTGTTTGGATCGGCGTATTGGTGATCAGCAAACGCTATCTGCTGAAGTTGTTCCCTGGGTACAAAGACGCAATCGGCAAAAGGCTACAATTACCTGGAGTTTTTCAAAGAGCAAGGCTAGAAATAAGTTTAGCCGACGCTATAAATCAATTCAGAAATTTATCTGACAGTGTATTAGTATATTGTTAGGTAAATTTTTGCTATTTTATTTGTCGTTTTACTATGAAAAGTTGGTTCAATCGTTTTTTAGATTTGGATTATTCGCGGGGCAGAGCCCGCTCCTACGATAAGATTTGTAAAATTTTATCCGTAGCGGGCTCTGTCCCGCGAATAACTATATTCAAAATTTAATGTCACAGTGCACTACAAACAGTGGAATTGAAGCCGCGGAATAGCAATAATTAATGTCCCAATGCGGCAGGGGAAAGAAGAAATATGAATAAAATATTAAGAAATAAAAAGACCAAAGATATTAAAATATACTGTGATATTTCTAAATGCGTGGGGTGTAAAAGTTGTGAAATTGCCTGCGCGGTGGAACATTCACAGTCAAAGGATATATTTAAGGCTATCAAAGAAAAGTCTCTGCCTAAAAAACGGGTGCAGGCTCAAGCAGTAAACGGAAAAGTAATTTCGTTACATTGCCAGCATTGTGAATTGGCGCCTTGTGTGCACGCTTGTATGAGCGGGGCTTTGAGTAAGGATGAAGAAACCGGCGCTACTTTGCAGGATACGGACAAATGCGTGGGTTGCTGGATGTGCGTAATGACTTGTCCCTTTGGCGCGATTATTCGCGATAAGGAAAACCATGTCGCGGTTAAATGCGACCTTTGCCCGGACAGAGAAGATTATGCCTGTGTAGTTGCGTGTCCTACAGGCGCGCTTTTTGTGGGCACGGAAGAAGAGTTTAAGAAGAAGATTCTGACATAATATTCGTAGGAGCGGGCTACCCTAACGGGCACAGGTCTGTCCCGCGAATAAAGAGAAGCATAAGAAGGATATAAAAATGAACTATTTAATCATCGGAGCGAGCGCGGCAGGAATTTCTGCGGCCCGGACTTTAAGGAAACAGGATAAAACCGCGGATATTACCGTGGTTTCAGAGGAGACTTTTCCTTTGTATTCAAGATGTCTCCTGACTTATCTTATTGCCGGCTCTATTGGCGAGGACAAACTTTATTTCAGGCATAAAGATTTTTATGAGAAGAATAATATAAAGGCGCTTTTGGGCAAGAAAGCTGTTTCTGTTGATGTGGAGGGCAGAGTTGTTTCTTTAAATGACGGCACAACACTCAACTATGATAAGCTGCTCCTGGCGACGGGGGCTCATGCTAAATCCGTGGATGTGCCGGGGGCGGATAAAAAAGGCGTCTTTACTGTGCGTAATATAGAAGATGCCCGTCAGATAATAGCTATGCTGGATAATGTGAAAGAAGTCGCTGTCTTAGGCGGCGGATTAATCGGGCTTCGCGACGCGTATGCCTTAAGCCTTAAAGGCAAAAAAGTAGCTGTGGTAGTGAAAAGCCCGCAGGTATTGTCCCAAATGGTAGATAAACAGGCGGCAGAGATAATCGCGGATGTGCTTGAGAACAATAATATTAAAATAATGACTCATGTTGCCGCGAAAGAGATTTTAGGTTCGGAAAATGTAGAAGGGATTGTTCTGGATAACGGAGAAAATCTCAAGTGTCAGATGGTTATTATTGGTAAAGGCGTGAATGCTAATATAGAACTTGCCGCGTCATGCGGGTTAAAGGTAACCAACGGAATTGTTGTGGATGAGTTTTTGAAAACATCTGATGAAAATATTTTTTCCGCCGGAGATTGTGCTCAAACTTATGATGTTTCCCGCGGTGAATTAAGAATTAACGCCCTCTGGCCCTGTGCTGTTGAACAGGGAGAGGTCGCGGCCTTGAATATGTCGGGTAAAAAAACCGCCTATGAAGGTTCCTTGTCCATGAATTCAGTAGATTTTTTCGGGCTGGCCTGCGTTTCCATGGGGATTACCAAACCTAAAGATGAAACCGCGTATGAAATAATCGCGCATGTTAAAAAAAATGATTATAAAAAGATTGTCTTAAAAGACAACAGGGTTGTTGGCGCGGTGTTTCTCGGCGATATAAAGTCCGCGGGAATATTTTGCGCTTTGATCAGGAACAGGGTGGATGTTTCCTCAGTTAAGAGCGGTTTATTGGACGATACCTTTGATTATGCCAAAATTATGCCTCTGGTCGCGCAGTTCGGCGATAAATTTAAGCGGGAAGAATATAGAGATACTGTGATAAGTTATTAGGGTTGCGAAGCAGGTCATTAAGCAAGCATTAACTAATTGTGCCGGAAAATAAAATATTTATTTTGCAGAGGGAATAATTGAATTAATTCGTAGGACAGAATTGATGTTTATTCGCGGGACAGAGCC
>JBDRLG010000025.1:0-2040 GCA_043813255.1 Candidatus Omnitrophota bacterium | reverse complement strand
CCGTGGCAAACTCTTTAGTTTTTATCTTTTTATAAATACTTAATGCCTGGTCAAAGAGGTTTAACTTCTCGCAGGTTAAGCCGTGATAATACAGATATTCGTCGTCGGGGATCTCTTCCCTGTTAAATACCTCAAGGGCATCGGTAAAATTTCCTAACCGATAATAGGAAATAGCCAGAAACTTCTTCGCCTTAATATAACCGCTCTTTTTAAATTCTTCTATTGCCTGCTTCCGTTCTCCCTGATTATAGTACAGTTGGCCAAGTTCAAAATGCAACTTATCCAAATCTTTGCCTTTAGCAATTAAATCTTTATAAAGATCGGTTGCGCGCTGATAATATATTTTAGATTTTTTCAGGTAATCCTGCGCCTCTTCTAACTCGTTCTTTTGCGCACAGCCAGCTAATAAAGGTAAAAGCAAAAAGGCAAAAGTAAAAACCACAACCCAAAATTTAAAATTTTGAGTTTTAAATTGTAGTCTTGCGTTTTTCGTTTTACGTTTTGCGTTTATATCTGTAATACGCATTGCAAACTCCTTCGCTTGAGACCATGCAGGGGCCTATCGGATGCTCTGGCTTACAAGCCTTAAGAAATAACGGGCAATCTTTTGGCGAAATCAAACCTTTTAGAATATCGCCGCACCCGCATCGGGATAGTTTATCGCTTATCGCGCATCGCTTATTGTGAATAGAAAATGCTTTTCCTGCGTCAAATTGAGAGAATTCATTTTTTATCTTAAGCCCGCTTTGAGGAATTTCACCCAACCCGCGCCAGGAAGTATTGCACACTTTAAAAACGTCAAAGATTTTATTTTTTGCCTTAAGATTTCCTTGCGGCGTTACTACACGCATGTACTGATTTTGTACGCATGGTTTATTATTTATGATTTGCTGTATAAGAAAGTAAATCCCTTCTAAAATATCCAGGGGCTCAAACCCTGTAACACAACAGCCTATTTTATATTTTTGGGGAATAAATTCATAGGATTTTGTTCCAGTTACACAAGAGACATGGCCCGGGCATAAAAAGCCGGAAATGTTTAACCTCTTGTCTTTAACCAAATAATCCATCGCAGGCGGAATCAATTTTAAAGAAGAATAGAAGAAGAGATTTCTTATATTTTCTTTTTTTGCCCTGATGATACTCAACGCGATTGTGGGCGCAGTGGTTTCAAAACCTACTGCCAAAAATATTATTTTTTTACCGGGATTCTGGCGGGCAAATACAAGGGCATCTAAAGCAGAATAAACCACCTTGACATTGCCCTTCTTTGACCGTTCTTTTTCCAGAGTCGATCTTGTACCGGGAATACGTAGCATATCGCCAAAGGTTAAAATAATATTATCTTTATACTGGGTGAGTTTTATTGCGTTATCAATATATTCCTGAGGACTGACACAGACGGGACAGCCCGGCCCGGCAATTAATTTTAAATTTGAAGGTATAAGTTCATCCAGGCCAAATCTAAAGAAACTCTGCGTATGAGTGCCGCATACTTCCATAATATTTATGTTATGTGCAGGCACAATTGCTTTAATTTTCTCCGCGACTTTTTTAATTAGATTAATATTGCGGAATTCGTCAATATATCTCATCTATTAATTTTAAGGTTGCTTTTGCTTTTTCCGGGTCTACTTTCTCTATGGCAAATCCGGCATGGACAATAACATAATCTCCTTTGCGAATATAGGAAAGCATCTGGATGTTCACAGTGCGGATAAGCTGGCCTACTTCTACGTCGGCAAAATCGCCTTTAATCTTTCTTATCTTCATGGGTATACCCAGGCACATATTTAACTCCCAAGATTTGCCACTGCCACCTGACCCAGGGAAATACTGGAATCATTGCAGGATAAATCTTTATGCGTAAATACTTTAAAATCTTCCTTATATAATAAGTCTAAAGCCAGGCAAAGTAAAAGATTATTTTGAAAAACACCTCCGGATAAAACCACATTATTTATTTTGTTATCTTTTCTTAAAATTAAACACATTTTTCTTGTCATTTCTGCAACAGTCAAATGAAATCTATAGGCAATC
>JBDRLG010000024.1:0-12390 GCA_043813255.1 Candidatus Omnitrophota bacterium | reverse complement strand
CTTAAATTTGTCATTCTGCGGCTCGCCTCGCGGCGAAGCCGAGGGCTTGACCGCAGAATCTATAAATGGTTTATCGACGATAATAGATCCTGCGCTTTCGCGCAGGATGACAGCAATGGAGTTTTGCAACAGACTCATAATCAATATAACATATTTTATTAGTTTATCAAAACAAAATATGCACGTTTTGTGATGTGTCAGTGAACAGGGGGAATTTTATGGTAGCCGCAAGCTTTAGCTTGCGTTGGACAACGCGGGCTGAAGCCCGCGGCTACCGACTTCCGAACAAAGTGAGGGCACATGGATATTAGGACTATTGAGTGGAAAAACGGCGCAATCAGGATTATTGATCAGACAAAACTTCCGTTTAAATTTGAGTATTTGGATATTAAAGATTTAAAAATTCTTTGGCAGGCGATAAAAGAATTAAAAGTCAGGGGTGCTCCTGCTCTGGGAGCTGCCGCGGCGTTAGGCGTATATTTAGGTATGAAAGATTCAAAGGCCGCTAATTTTTCTCAGTTTAACAAAGAGCTGGATAAGGTGATTAAATATTTGGCAGGTTCCCGTCCGACAGCAGTGAATCTTTTCTGGGGTTTGGAGAAAATGCGGGAGGTTGTTTTAAGGAATAAAGAGAAACCGCTTAGCCAGATAAAGGAATTATGTTTTAAACAAGCTCAAAATATAATAGAAACGGACAGGTCTTCCTGCCGCAAAATCGGCGAGTTTGGAGCTAAGCTTTTTAAAAAGAATGATACGATTTTAACAGTATGTAACGCGGGGATTCTCGCGACTATTGATTACGGGACTGCTTTGGGGGTTATTTATAGAGCGGAAGAAGAGGGCAAAAACCTTAAAGTATATGCCTGCGAAACGCGGCCTTTATTACAGGGAGCACGGCTTACAACTTGGGAATTAAAGAAAAAAGGGGTAGATGTTACTCTTATTTGCGATAATATGGCTGCCACTTTAATGGCTCAGGGCAAGATTAACCGCGTAATCGCCGGAGCTGACAGGATTGCGGTAAATGGAGATACTGCTAATAAAATCGGCACATACAGCCTTGCGGTTTTAAGTAAATATCATAATATCCCGTTTTATATCGCCGCGCCAGTTTCTACTTTTGATTTGAATATTAAAAGCGGTAAAGATATCCCTATTGAGCAGCGGAATGAACAAGAAATTAAGAGTTTATTTTTTAATAAACCTATAGCATTAAAAGAAGTAAAAGTATATAACCCGGCTTTTGATGTAACTCCTAATGATCTGATAACCGCGATTATTACGGAAAGAGGGGTTATAAAGGCTCCGTATGGAGAGAATATTAAAAGCGTATTAGATAAATAGGAGTTAGCGTAGAGCGTATAGCGTTTAGTAAAACAAAAAATCTCTAACTATACGCTACCCGCTATACGCTAAACGCTAAAATACATGTTAATATCCCAAATTGGAGAATTCGGATTAATTGAACGGTTTCGCAGGAGCATAAAAGCGGATTCGTCTGTGATTAAAGGCTCTGGCGATGATTGCGCTGTGCTGGAGTTCGATAAAGATTATTACCAGTTATTTACTTGTGATATGATAGTGGAGGGAGTGGATTTTACCGCGAAGGATAACCTTTCTCTTGTTGGTAGAAAAGCATTGGCTGTTTCAATAAGTGATATTGCCGCCTGTGGAGGAATCCCGAAATATGCGGTTGTATCATTAGGATTGCCGAAAAATTCAACTGTTGAATACGCGGATAAAATAGCCAAGGGTTTGTTTCATCTTGCCAAAGAATATAAGATTAATATTGTAGGCGGTGATATAAGCAGGGCAGGGGAATTGACTATAGATGTAAGTATGCTTGGAATGGTCAAAAAAAATAAATTAGTTTTAAGAGACGGCGCCAAAATTGGTGATATAATAATGGTAACAGGAGAAATAGGCGGCTCTTATTCAGGCAAACACCTAAAATTCATCCCGCGTGTTAAAGAATCAAGGTTCTTGGTTGAAAATTTTAAAATAAATTCAATGATTGATGTTTCAGACGGGCTGATACAAGACTTGGGGCATATTCTCAAACAGAGTAACGCGGGAGCCGTGATTTATGAGGCCTTTATACCAATAAGTAAAACAGAAAAGAGATTATCAAACGCCTTAAGCAGAGGCGAAGATTTTGAACTTTTATTTACAGCCTCAAGGCATGAAGCAAAAAAGATATTGGAAAAAGACCCTGTAAACTTTAAAGCTATTGGAGAAATAGTATCCAAAAAACAAGGGTTTAAATTAATAGATAAAAACAACAAACAGATAAATTTGGTTTCAAAAGGCTATCAACATTTTAAGTGAAATATAAATCTTATAAGCTATCAGCTTTTAGCAGTCAGCTATCAGCTAAATCTGCCTATCGGCAGACAGTAAGTTTTTTGCTGAAAACTGAAGACTGACAGCTAAAAGCTAATTTTATATTAATGATTACGCATTCAGAAAAAGAGACATTTGACATCGGCAAAAAAATAGCGCTTAATTTGCAAAAAGGAGATATTGTTTGTTTGATTGGTAATCTTGGTTCGGGAAAAACTGTTTTGACTAAAGGGATTGCCGCGGGTTTAGGTATTAATAAAGACAGGGTTATCAGCCCTACATTTGTATTAATTAGGCAGCATCGAGGTAAAAATAAGCTTGGGTTGTATCATCTTGATTTGTATAGGCTCAATAATATAAATGATATTTTGGAATTGGGTTATGAAGAGTATTTTTATGGGGATGGGATAGCAGTTATTGAATGGGCGGATAAGTTAAAATGTTTAATGCCAAAGCAGTGTTTAAAAATACGCTTATCTGTTAAGGGAAAAGAAAAAAGGATAATTGATTTTACTGCTATGGGCAGCCATTACGAAAAATTATTGGAGAGATTAAATGAAGATATTAGGCATTGATACTAGCAGTAAATTTTTATGCATTGGCGCTTATGATGACGGAAATACCTGTGAGTATAACATGGATTTAGGCAGGCTGCATTCCCGCCTTATTATGGTGGCTGTAAAAAGAGTTGTTGAATCAATGAAATGGGATCTAGAAGATATTGATTATTTTGCCTGCGGCCTTGGCCCGGGCTCTTTTACTGGTTTGAGGATAGGCGTTTCTACTATAAAAGGATTGGCATTTAGTTTAAATAAGCCGGTTTTAGGTTTTTCTTCTTTGGATATCTTAGCAGAAAATATTGACATGGAAGGCCCTGTAGTCCCGGCAATAGACGCCAAAAGAAACCTGATATATTGCGGTATTTATAAGAATAAACAGGATGAACTCAAAAGGGTTTCTTCTTATATGCTTATTTCTATTGATGAATTTATAAAGAAGCTTCCCCGGGGAAGCATTATATTGGGGGATGCGGTTTCTTTATATAAAAACAGGATTTTGACCGGTGTCCAAAAAGCGGCTATTTTGGATGAAGATTTTTGGTATCCGAGAGCAGGCAATATAATTTCTCTGGCGTTAAAACAGATCGAAGGGAAAAAAATAAACAATGCTTTTGATATAAAACCGATTTATCTTTATCCTAAAGAATGCCAGGTGAGGAAATTGTGAATGGTTAATTAGTTAAAAGGTATTGTTTCCCCCTTTGAAAAAGGGGGATTAAGGGGGATTTCGTAGATTAAAATCTCCCCTAACCCCTCTTTGTTAAAGAGTGGGAAGTTTCTTGATACGCTATAAAAATATGAATAACGCTAATTTCATTGGTTATCGTCCGACTTGGGCGGAAGTTAAATTAGATAATTTAAATCATAACCTCGCACAGGTCAAAAAAAGGCTTTCTGCTGGGACAAAGGTTATGGTTATGGTTAAAGCCGATGCCTATGGGCATGGATTAATTCCAGTAGCAAAGAAGCTTGTGGATTATGGCGTTGATTATCTGGGAGTTGCTTCTATTGACGAAGGCATGAAATTAAGAGAGGCAGGAATAAACCTGCCTATTCTTGTTTTGGGCCTTATATTGGAAACCGATATAGAGCCGTTATTTACTTATGGACTGGCTGTTACTGTTTGTACTGAATCTTTTGCCCGGGTTTTAAACAAAAAGGCAGAGAGTTTAGGTAAGTCTATAAATGTCCATATTAAAGTTGATACTGGTATGGGCAGGATAGGAGTTTTATATAGAGAGGCGCTAGAGACAATAAAAAAAATATGGGCTTTGAAATTTATAAATATTGAGGGGATATTTACTCATTTCGCTCTAGCGGATATTAATGAAGAATTTACTTTTACGCAGATAAATTTTTTTGGCCGGTTAATTATGAAATTACGCGAAGATAATATACATATCCCGCTGGTTCATGCCGCTAACAGCGCGGGGATTATTAATTTTGAAGAGAGCCATTTTAATATGGTCAGGCCGGGGCTGGTAATTTATGGGCTTTCCCCGGATAAAAATCTCAATATAGATTTGAAACCGCTGCTTAGCCTAAAAACAAAAATAGTCTATGTAAAAAAAGTCCCTCAAGGTTATGGTATAAGTTATGGCCATACATATGTTACTGATAAGACTACGACAATTGTTACTCTGCCTATTGGCTATGGTGATGGTTATCCACGGAATTTATCTAATCAGGCCTCGGTTTTGATTAAAGGCAGATATTTTAAGATAAGCGGCAGAGTATGCATGGACCAGATAATGGTTGATGTGGGAAATACTCCGGTTAAGCCAGGAGATGAAGCTGTATTAATTGGTTCTCAGGGTAAGAGTGAGATAATTGTTGAAGATTTAGCTGATTTATCCGGCACAATCCCTTATGAAATAGTCTGTGGTTTAGGAAGCCGTATCCCGCGTATATATATCTAAGGCAATTCAAAAATCAGATAGAGGCTTAAGCAGATAGCTATTATGTGGCTCAGGGAAGCAGATATTATTGGCAGAAGAAGGCCGCTTTTGCCAAAGGCTATGCATATCGCGTTTAAAACATAATAAGAGAAAGCCAGTATAATTGCTATTCCTATAGAAGATATTCCTGTGGCGCGCCGTCTTATCTTTAAAGAGCAGGGAATACCCAAAAGGATTATAATTAAACTAATCAATGGCATTGTATACCTTTGATAAAGGTCTACAGAGAGGTTCCTTACTACTGTGGTAGCCCCGCTTTTGCTTAATTTCCATATATATTCATTGAGCTGTGAAATATTCATCAAATCAGGGCTTTTTCTTTGCGCGAGGAATTCCTCAGGGTTTTCTGCTATAGACATTACTTCTTCTTCGTAATATTGAGGGGTAGTTGTTATTTGCCCATAGGTATCAAATTCATAGGTTATACTTTGGTAAAATACCCAATGCCCGCCGGTGTAAACTCCTTTATTCGCCACTATTTTTTTTGTTATATTTTGATTTTTGTCTTGTTCAAGAATAATTATGCCTTCCATGGTATTTGTGGCAGGAGAAAATTTATCTACAAAAAACAGCTTATTGCCCATGCCGTACATAGAAAGATTATTAATAGATTCTTTTTCTTTATTTTTTTTCTGATTATTAGTTATTTGGTATTTTACTTTTTGGCTTAGAGATGCCGCGAAAGGCACAAAACGGTCATTGACCAAGAATACAACCATGCTGATAATAAAGCCAAAGATTATAACAGTTTTGGTAACTCCGAATATACTTAATCCTGAAGCGCGCATGGCGATAATTTCGTTATTTTGGTTTAATTTAGCGAAAGTATAGAGTGTGCTTAACAGGCATGAAAAAGGCGCGACCTGAACAAATATTATAGGCAGATACGATAAATAATATTTAATTAATATCGTTAATGTGATATGCTGCCTTAGAATATCTTCCAGATATGAGAGGATATCTATAATGACATAGAGAGAAAGAAAAGTAAAAAAACATACAAAGAATACCCCTATAACTGATTTAAATATATAATTATCTAAGATGCGCATAGTTTATAAGTTAAAAAAGCAGCAACAGAGGCCAATATTAAGTTAGGAATCCACATAGCTATCGCTGGAGATATAATTCCTTGGAGGCTTATGGCTTCCGCTCCTATAAAAAGCAGATAGTAAATTCCTACAATAAGGAAGGATATTCCGAAGTTTATTGATTTTTCACGGCGGCGTGTGATTATTGCCAGAGAAGAACCTAAAAAAATGAAAACAAAACAGGAAAAAGCCAGGGAAATTTTTGAGTGTATTTCTGTCGTTAAAGGGATGGGGTTAATATTATCTGTTTTGAACTTTTTGATTTCGTTTTTCAATTCGCGTATACTCATATCTTTGGGTTTTCTATTAAGCTTTTCAGATTTATTTGCCTGCGCCAAGTTTAAGGTTATAAAATAAGTCTTAAAATTCAATTTATAAAAATTACCCGGGTTATCCAGGTCAGGTTCATCAGCGCTTCCGTTTATCAGTTTTAATTTTACAATGTTTTTCTCGGGGATAGCGATAAATTCACCTTTTTTAGCTACTATAGTGCGTGTCGGTTTATTTTTCTGGGGTTCGTAAATACGCACATTATAAAGTTTATTACCTTCTATTTTATAAATAAACAGTATATATTTTTCAAAAGAATTTATAAATACTCCTGGTTCAAGCGCCGCGGTGGGATTTTTTACTCCTATTTCCATTAATGTTTTTCTTGTTCCATAATGCGCGTAAGGAATAACCCGGTCATTAAAAACAACCAGTAAGAGGCTTAAGATTAACCCTACAAGGAATAAGGGGAATATTAAGCTAAAAAGGTTAATCCCTGTCGCGCGTATAGCTATTATTTCATTGTCTCCTGAGAGCCTGCCTAAAGAAAGCAATATTGCTGTCAGGGCCGCGATAGGCAGAGTGTAGGTCAAGAGATAGGGGATCATAAAAATAAATATTTTTGATACACTGAATATATTAACGCCTTTATTTATGATTAAATCGGCAATTTTAATCAAATTACCTAAGATCATAACAAAGGTAAGCACTCCTAAAGCCAGAAATAATGGCCCTATAAATTCTTTTAAGAAGTAATTTCGTAATATTTTCATTTAAATAATTAGATCCTTCTCCCGACGTTACGTCGGGATCAGGATGACCCCGCTTGGCGGGGTCAATTTGCTAAGGTTAAAACATAAACTTTGTTTGCGCCGGCAGTTTTTAATACTTTACTTGCTTCAGAGCAAGTGGCGCCGGTAGTTAAAACATCGTCTACCAGAAGAATATTTTTCCCTTTTATCTGGGCGTTATTTTTTATAGAAAAAGCGCCTTTTATATTTAAAAAACGTTTTTCATTTCTGAATTTTGTCTGGCTGAGAGTATTTTTATGCCGTAATAAGGCATTATTTAGTATATTTTTATTAAATTCTTTAGCTAAATAACTGCCAAGAATAAAGGCGTGGTTGTATTCTCTTTCGCGTAATTTAGTTTTAGACAGAGGCACAGCAACTATAGCATCTATGGAATTCATAGATAAGTTATATTCTTTTACAAATTCTATCATAGGTTTGGCTAGCACGGCTCCCAGATAATCCTTGTTTTTATATTTAAACGCGCGGATCAAATTTTTGAGTACTCCTTCATATAGACAACAGCTAAAAGCCCTGTCAAAACTAAAAGTTTTCTCAAGGCAATTTGTGCAAATATTTTTTCCTGCCAGGCTTCTGCCGCAAATATGGCAGAAAGGAGGCCGGTTAATTTTTATTTCCCCCCAGCATTCAATACAAACAAAACCGTTTACAGAAGCATTTGTAATTTTTTTCCCGCATGCAAGGCAGGTCTTAGGGTAAATTAAATCAATAAGCCCATGGAAGAAATTATGTATTAAGCTCATAAACAACTATGCTATCAGTTAAAACAAGTTTTGTCAACTTGGGTTTTGTTTGATATAATAAAAGACAACGCATAGCGGGGGAGAGGAAATTCCAATCTTGCAGGGAACCCCGCCAAGGCGGGGTTCCGCTAATAAAATAATACCAAAAATCATTCTTTAAAGGTTCAGGCATGCCTGAACCCTACGGGATTGTAATTTTTGATAATTACGAAGGAGGATTTATATGGATGCTAATTTGTATTTAACTCAAGAGGGATATGAAAAGTTAATCAAGGAATTGGATGAATTAAAGACTGTCCGGCGCAGGAATATTTCTAAGGATATTGAAAGGGCGCGAGGTTTTGGGGATATAAGCGAGAACGCGGAGTATGACGCGGCGAAAGAAGCCCAGGCGCATAATGAAAAAAAGATAATGGAATTAGAATTCAAGCTTTCTCAGGCAAGAATTATAGAGAATGAAAAGATTTCAAAAGATGAAGTCTTAATTGGGGCAAAGGTTAAGCTTCTGGATATGGATACTTCTGAAGAATTAGAGTATACTCTTGTTTCAGAAATGGAATCGGACTATGAACAGCGAAAGATTGCCGTGGCTTCTCCTGTAGGCAGAGGGTTATTAAACCATAAGGTAAATGAAGTGGTTGAAATTAAGATTCCCGCTGGAGTATTGAAATACAAGATACTTAAAATTTCCAGATGAATATAACCCTATGAAATTTAAGGTTTAGATATAAAAATAAAACCGCTTAACACGCTATAAAGAATAAAGTTATGTTCAAAGGAGGGAGATTTTTAAGTGAAAAATATGGAATTAAAACAAAATAGCCATTTTAAGAATATATTTCTTTTGATTATTTTATCTTATTTTTTCTTTTTTTTAGGCAACAGTATTTTTAGCTTAACTAATCCTGATGAAGTATTTTACGTGCAGACAGCCAGAGAAATGATAGATCATAACAGCTGGGCGACTCCTTATTTATTTGATCAGCCCCAGTTTGAAAAACCTGTATTTCTATACTGGCTTTTGCGTATAGTTTTTATGTTTTTTGGCAGAACCAGCTTTGTTGCCAGATTTATTCCCGCGTTATTCGCGACGATTGGTATTTTAGCTGTTTACGCGTTAGTTGTATTGGGCCTAAGGAATCGTAAAAAGGCTTTTATTTCAAGCCTGATTTTAATGTCTTCAGGCATTTATATAGGATTAGCCAGAACAGTGTTTACAGACATGGTGTTTTCGGTGTTTATAGTTTTGTCGTTATTATCGTTTTATTGGGGGTATTTAAGGCGTGAATATAAAGCTTTAAGTATGATCTTATTCTCTATTTCAGCCGGAGCTGCTGTTTTAACTAAGGGTCCGCTGGGAGTTGTTATTCCCGGGCTGGTAGTTATTTTATTTTTAGTTTTAAGGAAAGATTTAAAGTATCTGTTTTCTAAATATCTGGTTTGGGCAATTGCTGTTTTTTTATTGGTTTCTTTGCCTTGGTATATCCTAATGGTTAAAAAATACGGGCAAAGTTTTACACAGGAGTTTTTTTATAACGATCATTTACGCAGGTTCTTAGAGGCGGAACATTATAATAATGATACCTGGTATTTTTATCCGCTATCAATGGTTCTGGGTATGTTCCCATGGGTTTTATATGTGATTGCCGGTTTGTTTTATCTGGTTAAAAAATTCGCGGACAATGAAGATTCTGTTTATGACCTGTTATTATTATGGATAGGCGTTGTTTTTTTGGTTTTTCAGCCCGCGCATTCAAAATTAGTCAGTTATGTATTTCCTTGTTTCCCCGCGCTGGCGATTATCGCCGGAAATTTTATTTATGACGCGGATATTTATAGGGGGAGGCTAAAAAAAGGCGCGTTGTTTGCCGCGATGGCAACATCCGCGGCCTTTATAATTATGACAGCCGCTTTAATTGTGTTTTTATTTATTCCTCCGAAAGTTATTATTGAATATATTCCAACTAAACAGCCATTATACGTGGTAAGTTTTTTATTACTGGTTATAACGGTTGTATTCTTTATTTTGAATAAACGCAGTAAAATTATAAAAAGTTCTTATGCCCTTATGCTGGTGATCCCGGTAATGTTTACCGGTGTACCTTTTGTCCAAAAGAATATTGAACCGTATCTTTCTTCGAAGGAGATTTGCAGGTACTTGTCGGATAATCATCTTGTAAATAATAAGATTTTATGCTCTAAGCCGTTTGCAAGAGGAATTAGATATTATACAGATAAACAGGTAGCAGTAATGAATACTTTTGGAAAACAGTTTTTTAGCGCTCATCCCGTGCCTTTTTTGGATGACGACCATAAAGTGCTGGAATTTTTCCGCGGCCAAAAAATTACTTATTGCGTGTTGAAGAAATCCGATATCTCAGATATTGAACGTATTCCCGGCTGTGTCCCTGCGTTTGGGAAAGAGTTTAACTATAAGGTATTAAAAAAGGTCGGTAATGAATATGTTTTAAAGATAACGCCTAAAAAAAGGCTTGATTAATCAGGTATTTGGGTTATGATATATTTTGATATAAGATTATAAAGGTATTAGTAAAATTACCATGATAAAAAATATCCAGCTAAAAGCAATTATATTTTTTTCTTTTATTATACTTACCTACCCCGCAAAATCATTTTCTCAAACACCTCCTCCAAGCGTAGATGCCGGCGCGCAGGCAGAACGTTATCGGTTTGATACTCAGCAGGAAAAAAAGCGCATAGAATATAAAAAACCCAAAGCACCGGAAATAGAAGTAGAAGAAGAAAAAAAAGAAGTCAAACCCGCGATAGGAGGCGTTTCTTTTGTGCTTAAGGGGGTTAATCTCTCAGGGGTTACTATTTTTAAACCGGAAGATCTTCAGCCTCTTTACCAGCCTTATTTAGAGCAAAAAGTTACCTTTGCCGACCTCGAAACGATAATGCAAAAAATAAAAGATAAGTATAAACAGGAAGGCTACATTACTACTCTAGTTTATTTTCCTGAGCAAGAGATAACCGAAGGGGTTATAGAAATTCAGGTTGCCGAAGGGAAAATGGGTGATTTAAAAGTAGAAGGCAATAAATGGTTTCCCACTCCGTTGATAGAGAAATATTTCCACTTAAAAAAAAATGAGATTTTGAATATTAAAGATATTCAAAGAGATATTTTAAGGCTGAATAAAATCTCTGACCTTGATGTAAAAACAGTTATATCCGCCGGTAAAGAGCCGCTGCAATCAGATATTACATTAAAAGTAACTGATAATTTTCCTCATCACGCAGGTATAAGCTATGATAGTTTTGGCACACGGCTTACCGGAAAGTCAAGGTCTTCAGTTTTTCTGCGTAGTTCAAACCTCTCAGGCAGGGCGGATACAATTTTTATTAATTCGCTTTTAACATCTGGTTCTTTCGGCGAGTCTGTAAGTTATTCCTGCCCGTTGGATACATATGGGACGAAGTTTGGTTTAGATATGACTTATTTTAAAATGAGGCTGGGCAAAGAGTATAAGCCGTATAATATAAGCGGCAGAAGCCAGATTTATACTCCTTATGTTAAATGGGAGTTGGCTCTTTCAGAAGCTTCGGAGATAAATGCCGGTATAGGCATGGATATAAAATGCATAAAAAAGAAAACTTACGCGACGCTTACATCTAATGACCAGATACGTATGCCTTATTTTGAATTCAATTTTTCCAAAACAGATTACACCTCCGGCCAGACTTTTTTTACGCCCCGGTTTTCTTTCGCTCCAAAGAATTTCTGGGGCGCGTCTTCTAGAAATCATCCTTCGGCAAGCAGAGCTGGCACAGGAGGGTTCTTTTTTAAATACGAACAGTCTTTAAGCCGTATTCAAAAAATGCCATTTGGGAGTTATTCAACATGGCGTTCTAATTTTCAGGCCGCCAGCCATACTCTGCCTTCATCTGAACAAATTCAAATTGGCGGGGCAAATTCTCTTAGGGGATATCCTGAGGGAGATTATTTAGCAGATATGGGAGGGTATCTGGATTTTGACTGGGTATTTCCTAATTATTTGATTCCTGAATCTTGGAAGCTAAGTAATTCACAGACCACTTTACGTTATCAGATTCAGCCTGTCCTTTTTGTGGATATAGGCGGCGGAAAACTGAAAAAAGTAAATACTGGTGAAAGATATAAAAAGTTCTTAGTTGGTGTGGGAGGAGGCCTTAGGATAAATTTAGGCAAGCATTTTTATACCCGCGTGGAATGGGCTGAACATCTAGGTGACAGGCCTACAGGAGGTGTTGGCCCATCTACTTTTTATATTACCTTTCAGTCAGAAATATAGCCTTCAAAAATCCTTCCAGATTGGACATTAACAGCAAATTCCGCGGCTATTTATAATATCAAAAAATTGTAAAATTTTTGAAAAAAATAGTAAAAAATACTTCTAAAAATCAAACAAAAATGCGTTCAGATTGGACATTATTTTAGATAACAATTTTATATAAACCCAAATTTTGCATTAGCAAAATTTGGGTTTATCTGCTGAGGCATTCGCGAAAAAGTTTTTCGGCGGCTGCGGAACTCGCCCGTCGGCTCTTACGAGCCAGGACGGGCTCAAACAGTCCTCGCCGAAAGATTCCGAAAAACTTTTCCGCTCATAAAC
>JBDRLG010000023.1:0-7165 GCA_043813255.1 Candidatus Omnitrophota bacterium | reverse complement strand
TCAAGCATGCTCTTATATCCTGAGACTGACGAGCTTACTCCTGCGCCGGTAATATTATCCTTGCCCATGGTAAGGCATTTTAGCAGGCGGTCGCTTTCAAACATCACTGAGCCAAAGGCGGTGTTATTAGTTTGGCCGTCGTAGCGGACTTTCATCTGGCCGGGGACATCTGACGGCTCGGTGCCTATGGATACTCCCGGGTCTTGCGGAGATTTACCGCCATAACCGTAAACCGAACGCACCGCAACTGCCAAATCATCCAGCTCCATCGCTGGCAGGCTAACATTCTTCCTGCCGTATAATATCACCTGCCCGGTTGCTTCATCATAGCCTGCGCCGGCTATGTCTTCGATATTAAGCATTAGCTGCGCAGTCTTGGAGAGCGAGACGCCACCAAAGTTAGACTGTACCCATGACGGAGTGGCGGAGATGTTACCGCCAAGGTCGAATAAACCGTCAGAAGAAGGCATATTATTATTTAATAAAGAACTAAAACCCTGACTTTGCAAAATCCCTAATCCAAATAAATCCCAAGGTAAATGTTTTGCAAGATCAGGTAATTGATGCCAATGAGGCTGCTGTCCAAAACGTGGAACAGGTCCATAGTCAAATCTAAACCAAGGATTACTTCCTGCAGGTCTAATTTGTAAAATTCTTGTGCCTTGCATTCCTTCAACTAGAATTGCATTTCCCGTTATAGCTTCATAAATCATCGCTCCCCCAGCTATTGCTGTAGCAACTCCAGCACTTCCAATAGCTCCCCGTTCAGACCATTTCCAAATTCCCCCTGCTTGTTCTGTATATTTCAGTAAATCACCCCACTCAGTAGGTTCCCCATTTTCCCACTCCGACATCGGTTGACCATAAGGCCCCGGAACCACACTTTCTGTTAACCACCACTTACAAATATCTTCAAAATTTTCACCAGTGGGATCTATAAAATTTATGGGATTATTATTACAATATGGATAAGGATTTTTAGTTTGAGGATTTCTAAAAATACCTGGGAGAGGATCTTTGGTAATAAATCTGCCTATTAATGGGTCATAATATCTTTGCCTAAGAAATATTAAATCTATTTCTGAATCAAATTGTTCACCTCTATATCTATAATTATTTATTACTTTACACTGTATTTTTTTCTGCCCAAAAGCACTATATTCATAATTATTAATGGTATCTTCTGTATTATTAATTATCGAAGTGACACTGCCCTTAGGGCTATCGTAAACATAAAATGAAACAGATTGGGCAAAAGTATTATTAATAAATAAAACGAAAAACAATACTATCCCTGATATTAATATTTTTAAATATGATATCATCTTTTATATTCTAATACCTTCTAATAAAACCCCATTCAACTTCAATACCTTTATATAAATTACCATCCCGTAAGCTGTAAATATTTTAATAATACTATCCCCGGAATCAAATTCCATGCTACTTAAAACATATTGTTCATGCATTTCATCCATCTTCTCTGTATACGACAAAATATCGTCAAAGACAAGTTTACATTTTTGCCATGTCTTTTTATGTTTTTTAAAAAAAATAATCCTTTTATTATTTGAATCTTCCCATTTTTCTCTTTCTATCTCCATTACAAATTTTTTTTGACTGGGATCATACTTAAAATTACCATTTTTAATTATTGCATCATGTAAATAATGAGAAACTTCTTTTAGGCTTTTTTCATCAGTAATTATTTTTTCCATTTAATTACCTCTTTCAAAATATTTTTGCGTTGTTAAAACCATTTCTATTTTTGTTTGTTATTTTGCCTTAAAAACTTATTATTTACATTTTTATTTTTTACACAGTTATTTACACTTGTGTCCAAATTATGATAATTGTTATCGTCGGCAAAATGTTTTTGAGATACCAATAGCGTGTCATTGCGAGGAACGAAGTGACGAAGCAATCTTCCGTCGTTAAGATTGCTTCGCTCCGCTCGCAATCAGACTGTGTCGTAATTGCATTTTTGGTAGCCGCTCCGTAAGCGGAGCGTTTTACCAGCGTCGGAAACGCAACCTAAAGGTTGCGGCTACCGCGTTAAAATATGGATTGCGACACAGTCTGAATGACACTAATTTGGACAGTAATGATTGTTTAACAATAATTTGTATAATTTGAGATTATAAAAACAGGCAAAATTTAACATAGTAGTGTTAAAAAATTACTGATTACGATTTACTGATTACGGATTACGTTTTTAAATATGAAAAATAACTTTCTTATTACAGGCTGTTTAATTATTTTATTTTTTACTGTTATTGCTGTTTTCGCGCCGTTTATCAGCCCTTATGACCCGGCCGCGATAGACCAGAATAGCCTGCTTATGGCTCCTTCAAGGCAGCATTTATTGGGGACGGATACTTTAGGCAGGGATATTTTAAGCCGGATAATTTACGGCGCAAGAATATCTTTAAGTATTGGGCTTATAGCAGTAGGTATCGCTACTATATTAGGATTGTTTTTAGGTTCAATCGCGGGATTTTACGGCGGATTAACCGATTCTTTAATAATGCGTTTTCTTGATATCATGTTGTGTTTTCCGACTTTTTTCTTGATATTAGCAGTGGTAGCTATAATGGAATCATCAATTTTTAATATCATGGTTATTATCGGGCTTACCAGCTGGATGGGGCCTGCAAGGCTTATCCGCAGTGAAATACTTTCACTTAAAGAAAGAGAATTTATTTTAGCAGAAAGGGCTATAGGCGCTTCTAACCCGCGCATAATTATCCGGCATCTGATTCCCAATGCTATGGGCCCTGTTTTGGTAAATGCCACATTAGGCATAGCCGCGGCTATATTATTGGAATCAGCGTTAAGTTTTTTAGGCCTGGGAGTACAGCCGCCAGCTTCCAGCTGGGGCAATATTCTTATTGAAGCAAAGTCTACTTTAGGCGTGGCATGGTGGCTGACAATTTTTCCGGGGTTATGCATATTAATTACAATTCTAGGTTTTAATTTAATCGCTGAAGGGCTTAAAAAAAAGTATGGATAATTTGTTAGAAGTCCAAGATTTAAAAGTAGATTTTTATAATGCACAATTCGGGATAATTAATGCTGTTGAAAGTGTTAGTTTTAATGTTAAAGATAAAGAAACGATATGTTTAGTAGGAGAATCAGGTTCAGGCAAAACTATAACCGCTTTATCTATAACTAAAGTCTTGCCTCAAAACGCGAAAATAATTTCCGGGGTTGTTAATTTTCAGGGAAAAGATTTATTAAAATTAGATGAGAAATCATTAGCTATGATACGGGGCAAAGAAATCTCTTATATATTCCAGGAACCCTCCAGTTACCTTAATCCGGTATTTACCATAGGCAGCCAGATTGTTGAAGCTATAATGCTTCATCAGAACAAGACTAAAAAACAAGCAGAGGCAGAGGCCCAAGAGTTGTTGAATTTAGTGAAAATAAAAGATCCAAAAAAGGTTCTTTCTGATTATCCTCATCAGCTTTCAGGAGGGATGAACCAAAGGGCTTTTATTGCTATGGCTCTTGGTTCAAAGCCGCGGATTTTAATAGCTGATGAGCCGACAACTTCTTTGGATGTGACTATACAGGCTCAAATTTTAGATTTACTTATGGAGTTAAAAAAGGAGATGGGTTTCTCCATGATTTTTATAACGCATAATTTATCTATCGCAAGGCGTATTGCTGACAGGGTTTATGTGATGTATAAAGGCAAAATTGTTGAACAGGCGGATAAACAGGGACTGTTTAATTCCCCCAAACATTTCCACACGCGGGAATTAATAAAAGCATACAAGAAAATTTACCTTTAGTAAATGATTCTTTAGATTAATTTTAGTAAAATTTTCAGTGGTTGGGAAAGTGTTATATACTTTCCCATACCGTGAAAAAATCGCATTGTGTCCATTGCGAGGACCCCGACGTAACGTCGGGGGACGAAGCAATCCTATATGAGATTGCCGTGGATTTCGTCCTCGCAACCTTCGGGATTGCTTCGCCCTTCGGGGCTCGCAATCAGACTGTGTCGCAATCCATATTTTAACGCGGTAGCCGCAACCTTTAGGTTGCGTTTCCGACGCTGGTAAAACGCTCCGCTTACGGAGCGGCTACCAAAAATGCAATTACGACACAGTCTGAATGACACTGAAAAAAGGCCATTTGATTCAGTCTCGAGGGGGAGGGAAGATTCGAATTTAATTGTAATATTACACGAGGCGTAAATGATATTAGAAGTAAGCAATATTACCAAACGGTTTTTGATTGAGCGCGGAGTTTTTAAAAAGGAATCCGGCAGCCTGGCGGCTTTAAATAATATAAGTTTTAAACTGGATGAGTTTAAGACTCTTGGAATAGTGGGGGAGTCTGGTTCTGGTAAAACAACTTTAGCAAAGATAATTTTAAAACTTATTGTTCCTACATCAGGCGAGGTTATATTTGATGAAAAACAAATAATTAATTTCAGGAAAGATGTGCAGATAATTTTTCAGAATCCTTATAATAGTTTAAATCCTAAGATGCGTGTTTTTGATATAATTTCCGAGCCGCTTCTTATACATAATATAATTTCTCGTAAGTTCATAAAAAATAGAGTTATTGAGTTGCTGCGCATGGTTAATTTAGACGAATCTATTTTACAGAGATTGCCCATTGAATTCTCCGGAGGGCAGCGCCAAAGGATTTGTATTGCCCGTGCTTTAGCAAGTGAACCGAAATTTATTGTGTTTGATGAACCGATCTCTTCTTTGGATTTAACCATTCAGGCCCAGATGTTGGATTTATTTCAGGAGTTAAAAACAAGGTTAAAATTGACTTATATATTTATCAGCCATAATTTGGCTGTGGTTAAAATAATAGCGGATAGTGTTATTGTTATGAAAGACGGGGCTATAGTAGAGCAGGCTGAATGCGCGGATCTTTTTTTAAACCCAAGAGATTCATATACTAAATTTCTTTTAGCGTCCGCTAAATATTAAGCGTATAGTGTATAGCGTATAGCCGGTAGCCGCAGGCTTTAGCTTGCGTTGGACGACGCAGGCTGAAGCCTGCGGCTACCGGCACGTCCTCAATGACTGACCGGTTACTACTATTGAGCTTTTTTCCTTGTTTTTTTACAGGTAGTCTTATATAATTATATCTATGTTTAAAATCTTGGAACCTTATTTATTGACTTTTATACCTATATTTGTAGTTGTAGATGTTATTGGCAATATCCCTTTGTTTATATCCTTAGTTGAAGGCATGAATAAAAAACAAAGGAATAAAGTTATAAATGAGTCTGTTACTACCGCCGCATTACTGGCGTTTTTATTTATGATTGGGGGTAAACTGGTTTTGCGTTTATTAGGTATTACCATAGCTGATTTTCAGGTTGCTGGAGGGGCGTTATTATTCGTAATATCATTAAGGCTTTTGTTGCCCGGAGCGCGGCGTGCAGTTTTAATCGAAGAAGGGCAAAAAGGTATTGGAGTTTTTCCGTTAGGTACTCCTTTAATTACCGGGCCGGCTGTTTTGGCCACTACCTTGATGATGTTGGATACTTATGGGATTGTTCCGACTTTTATTGGATTGGTTTTAAATATGGGGATAGTTTGGTTAACATTGATAAAAGCAGATGTTATTATTAAAGCCTTTGGAAATTCAGGCACTCGCGCGTTTTCAAAAATTATGTACATATTGCTTGCCGCGATTAGTGTAATGATGATAAGGCGCGGAGTAATGGGATTTTTGCAGATATGATAAGAAAAGCTCACATAGAAGATATTAAACAAATTCAAAGCTTAATCAATAATTTTGCCGGGCAGGATTTAATGCTGCCGCGTTCTTTAAATGAGCTCTATGATAATATACGCGATTTTTGGGTATATGAAGAAAATAAAAAGATTGTAGGATGCTCTGCTTTGCATATCTGTTGGGAAGATTTAGCGGAGATAAAATCTCTTGCTGTAGAAGGGAAGAAACAAAGGCAAAGTATAGGTACTCATCTGGTAACGGCATGTATAGAAGAGGCAAAAAAGCTGGGAGCAAAAAAAATATTCGCGCTTACTTATAAACCGGATTTTTTTAGGAAATTCGGTTTCCGCAGAATCAAGCATTCTGAATTGCCTCATAAAGTCTGGGCGGAGTGCATTAACTGCCCGAAGTTCCCCAATTGCCAGGAAATAGCTTTAATAAAAATATTGTAAAAAGATTATTTTATGGTATCATATAACTTCTTTAGAGAATTATAGAGATTAAGGAACAGAAAACAAAGCACTGTTATCTGTAATCTCCGAGCGACTGAAAGGAGCGAGGTAATGGATTACTTACTTACAGATGAACAAAAGATGATTAAAGATTTAGCGCATAAAATTGCCGAAGAAAAAATTCGGCCTGTGGCAGCTAAATATGACCAGAGTGAAGAATATCCATGGGATGTTATTAAGGTAATTGCCGATTCTGATTTATTTGGTTTATTTATTCCTGAAGAGTATGGCGGGTTAAGCGTGAATGTATTAAACCTTTGCCTTGCTACTGAAGAATTTTCCCGCGCTTGTGGAGGTATTGCTGTTTGCTACGCGTCTTCCGCATTAGGGACATTTCCGATTGTTCTATTTGGTAATGAAGCTCAGAAAAAGAAATATCTTCCTGATTTAGCAAAAGGGAAAAAAGTCGCGGCATTTGCTGTGACTGAACCAGAAGCAGGTTCTGATGCTTCAGCTATTAAAACTACCGCGAAAAAAGAAGGCGACTATTATGTTTTAAACGGGCTTAAGCATTTTATTACTAATGGAGGAGATGCTGAGATTTATGTTGTGATTGTTATGACGAATAAAACAAAAGGGGCAAGAGGCGCTTCCGCTTTTATTGTGGAAAAAGGCACGCCCGGTTTTACTTTTGGAAAGAAAGAAGATAAATTTGGTATTCGCGCTTCTTCAACCAGAGAACTTATTTTTACAGATTGCAAAATACCTAAAGAGAATCTTATATCCAAAGAAGGCATGGGATTTATTGTTACTATGAAGACTTTCGATATGTCCCGTCCCGGTGTCGCGGCTCAGGCTTTAGGTATTGCCCAAGGCGCGTTGGAATTGGCAGTAAGATACGCGAAGGAAAGGCATCAGTTTGGAAAATCAATTTCCAGTTTTCAGGGGATTCAATGGATGCTGGCAGATATGGCTACAGAAGTAGAAGCGGCAAG
>JBDRLG010000022.1:0-2122 GCA_043813255.1 Candidatus Omnitrophota bacterium | reverse complement strand
TCGTTGGTTGGAATTTCTATCCTGGCAATTAATGAAACAAGCCACCTGTCACCAGCCAATTTCCGGGAAGCATCGAGTAATTTTAATTCCAGTCCGTTTTCAAGATCAATGGTTTTTATTAATACTTCTTTCATATACACCTGTCAAAATTGAGCTAAAACACTAATAAGGGGCAGCCTGCGGAGACTGCCCCTTATTGATTTTTTGGTGATCCCACGGGGAATTGAACCCCGGTTTCCGGCGTGAGAGGCCGGCGTCCTGACCGCTAGACGATGGGACCCTTTAATATTTAAGGGAAAAGTTTGAGCATAATTATAGAAAAGGTTATGCTTTGTCAAATATTATTTTATACAATATTCAAGATTGTCTATGCAGGATTTAGGTTTTATAGATTCGAATACTTCTCGATCTTCTTGCCCTTTCTGTAGCCGAAAACAAAATATATTATACACCCGACAAAAGGTATAAAAGCAATTATTCCCCATATAAACTTATATGCCAGTTTACCGAAATCCTTCTTAGCTATATCAAACATAGCCAGGCAGGTTAGTACGTAAAATACTATGCCAAGACCTACAAAAAATGTTACGGTATTCAATTTTATCCTTTCAAAAGTTGATAAATTCGTGAAAACTCAAAAATCAAGTCGCTCCCGCGAAGGCGGGAGTCCATAACAACCTGTAATTACTGGATTCCCGCCTTCGCGGGAATGACGGTTAAGGGGTATGTTGGACTTTTTACGAAGGCGTCAATAGTTCAGATATTTTTAATATAGTATTAACATAATATTCGCTGTGATTATAATGATAAACAACCTTATATGCGCCTTTTCTATCTATTCCGGGATGCCATCCGTAATGACTAAGATATGTTGCTATACTGGTTATAGCATCAGCATGGTTAAAAAGATCTATACTCCCATCGCCGTCCCCATCTTTTGCAAATGCAAGAATACTGCTTGGCATGAATTGAGCTATACCCAATGCCCCAGCAAAAGAGCCATTAATACCAGCCGGATCTATTTCCTCTCTGTTTGCATATACAAAAAAAGCTTTGAGTTCCGAATAAGCCCATTTAGATTTCCTGTCCGACCATTTATTGAATTCTTCCCTTGTAAGACTACAGGAGCTTGAATTCTTATCCCAGACTATCTCACGAATGTTTAAATCAGACAAGGAAGATAGTGTTGAAAGAGTGCTTAAAATGGGGCTGTTACCCACTACTTTTCCAAGTCTTGTTTCAACTAGAATTATAGCTGTTACAATTTTTTTGTCTACACCGTATATTCTTTCCGCCCTTGAAAGCTCAGCATTATATTCCTTCATATATTTCTTTGCGTTCTTAATGGAGCTTCTGGAAGTAAACTGGTCGTAATTTAATTTAGCTTCTCTATACACGAAATAACGAGAAACGCCTTTAAAATCAAAATAGACCTCCGGTCTGTTGTATAAATCCTTTATCATGCCTTTATCAAAGCCTTCCTTAATGAGTCTTTCTTGCAGGGATTCAAAATATACTCTGCTGTTATCCGCAATAGCAGGGTTTTGAAAGGATGGCACGGCAATTACTATCAATAAACCTGTAAGCAGAACTATAATTATGCTGAATTTAATTCTAACAGGTATCATCTTAAACCTTTTTTGCCTTAAGGTGGTGACTTTCAATTGGTATCATGCTTGGGCATCGCTTTTCAAATGTGACTATATGGCTGTATCCAGCCGAAATAATCAATGGCAATGCCTTGTCATAATGCTGGCCAACGCTCTCAGGCTTATGAGCATCTGACCCAAGAGTAAAAAAAATCCCCTTTTCAAAACATTTTTCTATAATTTCTCTGGAAGGATAAGCTTCATTGACTGGATGATTATATCCGCTTGTATTAAGCTCCAATGATAAATTCTTCTTTTTTATCTTTGATAATATCTCATTTATTTCTTTATCAAAGGTTTTTAAAGGCCTCCTTCCAAATTTTTTCAACAGGTCAAAATGACATATTATATCATAATAGTTATAATCAAGCATGTTATCAAGCTTTTCAAGGTAAAGGCCGTAAATATAATCTGTGTCATTTTCTCCCTGACTCCATTTTGAGCCATGACTTACGACGTTCATGCCATCAAGA
>JBDRLG010000021.1:0-4883 GCA_043813255.1 Candidatus Omnitrophota bacterium | reverse complement strand
CTATGGAGCAGGTTTTTTTTCAATAATGCTTCTAGGTTTTATACATTGCATTATTGACTCCGTAGTATACTGAGAAAATTATCGTAAGAGAATTTTCCAGTGCTTATACTATGGAGCAGGTTTTTTTTCAATAATGCTTATTTAATAAAAGCGAATACTTATAATACGGCTTTTGGCTTAATTTGTCAAATAATTTATTTTTTATCCAGTAAACAGGAGAAATTTGTGGTAGCCGCAAGCTTTAGCTTGCGTTTTATTACGCAGGCTAAAAGCCTGCGGCTACCGACTATCCCAAATTGGCCATTACTTTAACTCAACAAATCAACCACTGCTAAAGCCTTTTTAAAATCCGCAGAGCTCTTATCCCCATTAATCTCCCCTAACTCACAGGCATCCACAAAACAAAGCAACAAATCAGACGAATAATAACCCAATTTACCTTTCTGCTTACAGGCAGAAACAATCTTCATAACCCAATCGCCCGAAGGGCTGATACCGGAACTTACCATTTTTTTAATCCGCTGAATTTCCGAATCAATATTTATACTCTCCAACTCTGACAGAGACAAATTCGGCAGTTTTAAATCCATCCCTTTAAAACTCCCTCCAGCTTCATATTTAATATTCATAGCCCTGCCGCCAAAATCAATACCGCCGGGGCTAAAAACTGAAGAACTAACCATATTACCATTTAATTTAACATTTGCCTGTTCCAAGAAAATTTTAACATCACTAGGCCTTTTACTCTCATCCACCCATAAATTCTTATTACCACGAAGATCGTCATCAAAAACATACACAATAGGAACAGTAAGCTGAATTTCAATACCCTTAATCTCATCCTCAGTTAATTTACGTCCTAAAGCACATTCTCTTAAAAATACCACTATAGCCCGCAAACTATTCCCATGCGCTGAAATAACAACATTTTCTCCTCTGGCTATAGCCGGCATAATTTCACTAATAAAATATGGCAAGGCGCGATCCAACTGCACATCCATAAGATTCTCTGCCCCCGGTGGACGCATCGCATTTCCTGCAAAACCTCTGCGCCAATTTAAAAAATTATCGCCAAATTCTTCTTTAGCATACCTACGGTTCCAACCCATCATATTGCCATAATTTCGTTCACGCAACGCTTTCTCATGTTTTACGGGAACATTTGTTTGCCCAATAGCAATAAGCCCCTCTTCAAGCGTATCTATTGAGCGTAATAAAGTAGAAGTAAACGCGCGATGAAATATTAAACCAACATTAATACGTTCAAAAGCTTCTCTAGCGCCGTTTCTCCCTTTTTCAGTAATTTTAGCATCATGCCAGCCAGCCATTTTGTTAAATTTAGCCTCGCTCCAAGATGTTTCACCATGACGCACCAACATTAATACACCAGCTTGTTTTGCTGACAGCTCTGGCATTTTTGGTAATAGAAGATACTTGGTTAACTTTTTAAATTGAGAGTTTTCTTTCCAAACGCGTTCAGCTTGGCTACGCACATCATCAGGAACAACTAACCCCGCATAAGTACCTTCTACTGCTATCTCTTCTAATTGCCGTGCTGCCGCGCGGGGATTTGCGTCAATTTTACCTTCTATTTTCCCCTTAAGTTCCTGCACAATTCCACCCCAATTAAACCCAATGCCAGCTAAAGCGCCAGCCGCCAATACAGACTCATGATGCTGCAGCCATTCATAAACTAATTGACGCTCATCAACTCTTAACTTACTATTATATTCCTTAATTTCATCAACAACTGCAGCATTTCCCTGCTTAAGCCGTTGATCAAACCTCCGCACTAAGCCTTCAATTAATTCTAAAGAAATTGTCTTCGGATGATTATCATATAACAATTGAACTCCGGGAAGAATTTTACCTGCCTTAAATTCCGCAAGCGCTCCGCCGGCAAGAGAACTATAAGTAGGCTCAAATCTTAACTGTTCTGTAACTAATTTTTCTGTATCTCCGCCTCCTGTTGTCCAATATTTTCTATTTCCGGCCACTGCCTGCAGTACTTGCCGGGTTTCATTAAAAAGAACTGGAAAACGGCTATCGCTAAGCGGGCCAAGAATAAAAGCACTTTTAAAAGGATTCTCTTTTCTCCCGGCAATTTCAGCATAAGCCTTTGCTGTATTAGGCCCGATACCGCTTAGCAGCTGATTAAACTCCGGAGGAACACATCCAAAAAATAAATCAACTTTATAACGGCATCCACTACTATCTAAATAAACCATATCCACAGGAAGTTCAATTTTATCCCGGTAATCAGAAATTAATTTTGCTAACTCCGGAACAAGCTTTAATCCATCATCTCCTTTAAGATTATCCGCGGTAGCTTTTCCAACCGTTGTTGTTGCCAGATCATATATTTCATCCGGCGTGTTATGTTTAAGCACGTCATAATTAAGCGCGTTATACTGACAAGCAACAAGCGCCAGATTTGCCAGACGGCCGCCCACAACAACTTTATCCGCTCTGCCGCTCTTAAGGGATTCAGACATTTCAATATATTTTTCCTGAACCTTTCCGCCGCCTACAACTACCAAATGCGGATGAGGAGGATTAAACGATTTAGCGGCTTCTTCAAGTTCTTTCTGCATAAGCCTTCCGGCAATAGTCGGAATACCTTTAAATCCCGTTACACTGGGAGTTTCACGATGAGATACGGAAAACGCGTCGTTAACAAAAAGCTGTATACGGCTTTTTAAATTTCCAACAAATAACGGATCTTTCTCTATCGTCTCTCCTGTAGAAGGATCTACCGCGCGGACAGGTTTCAACAATAATATTTCTCCTGATTTAAGGTTATCGATAGCATCAAGCGCTTTAGGGCCAAATAAATCATCAACCGCGATTATATTATGATTCCCAACAAGTTTTTCTAACTGTTGCGCATGGTCAAAAGGATGCTCCATAAAATTCGGATCTTCATTTCCCTCTTTATCTTTAGGCCTGCCCTGATGAAAAATTACAACCACTTTAGCGCCTTCCTCTGCCAACTCTTTAATTGTTTTCGCGGATTCAATAACACGCTTATGAGGATTTTCAATATCTTTGATATGCCCATCTTCTGCCGGAACATTCATATCAACCCGCGCAAGCACTGTTTTACCATCTACCTCAACATCATCTAAAGTCGCGTAACTAACAGAAGAAGAAACCTGATTTATTGCTGAAGATGTTTTGCTTGAAACAGGAAATAATCCTATTAATTCATTATTAATACCACTGGATACTCCTTCCTGCGCATTGCCTTGCATTAAAACAATGGTTCCCTGACGATTTAATAACACTGCAGGAATTTCCTTACCAACAACAAACCTATCAACTCCAATAGCACTGCTCGTCATCTGTATCCCGCCTGAGAAATAGCTTCTGATTACCTGTCCCGTAGGGGTAGAAACCGGCTCTTTAATGTTGTATTCACCTTCTGAGAATGATTTTTGGTATTGTTTAAAATATGTAGCCTTTGACCAAGCCTGCTGTGAAGTAAGGTTTGTGAGATTGCCGCTGTTGATTAAAGATGCGTATGTCCCCTGTTTTCCGCTAAACCTCATCTTAAACCAACGCGAAAGGATAAGCGAATAATACACCTGCCTCAATGCGGCGTATCTTTTGCTTGAGTTGACTTCTTTGGTAAGTTTAGGAATTATTAGCTCGCGGATAAGCTGGGTTGAATATTTATTTAATTCTTTTGCCCGTGGGTCGTTAAATTCATACGATTTATTAGTATCCTGTTTATGGGAGGACGCAAGGCCCTCCCCTACAGCATTATATTTTAAATAATCTTCTTCTAACATTACCTTTAATGTTGCCTTGTAAATATACGCCGAAGGCGTCATCCCTCGTCCTTCGTCCCTCGTCTGTCGTCTCTCGGACAATAATTTCCCCCGGCACTATCCACGGGCGGGTTAATGTGGGAATGGTTACATTATCATACCCGTATAATTCTGCCGCTTTCTTATAAAGCTTATTCCAGTATTTCCTGCCTAAAGCTGTATCAGGAGAAGTCCACATCGCGGTGTCTTTCTTAAGCTGAACGTCAGCTTCTAGCATAATTCTGCCTACATCTGTCTTCTCTAACCAGTTATCTATAATCTGATCCCGCGAGTCAGGCCTTAAATTTACCCAGAATATATCATCAGGCAGGCTTACGCCGGTTAGAAAATACTTCAACAGTTTATTTGTCTCTTGTTTTAGTTGTAAGTCGTAAGTATTAAGTTGTAAGTTTTCTCCGTTCTTATCACTTACGACATACGACTTATCACTGAAAGAATCTCCTTTCTCTAATAATAATTTAAAATTATCAGTTAGATTATCGTAAGAAAAATATCTTAGGTGGGCGGGCCGGTATACATCTTGTACAAAATTATTCTTTAATCCGCTAAGATAGCCTGATAAATCTATCTGTGCTGCTGCCTGCGCGAAACCCGTTTGTTGAAATAACAAGGTAAAACTAATTACCAAAGAACTTACCTTACGCAACAAATTTGCATTCTTTCCCATTTCTCTTTCTCCTTGTTTTAATTTAATCCTTAACTACCCTATGTTTTATCATTCTGCCCTGAGCAAAACATCAAGACAGAATCTATTCTTTTTGATCCTGCGATCAAGTCGCAGGATGACAACCGATCAAGTCGCAGGATGACTACTGTTATTAACGCAAAAATTTGAGTCATTCGTGAATATTGTGGAGCAATTATGGTAACTCTTTGATAAATAACGTGATATGTAAAAAACTCACTTGCTCCCTTGTTTTGTATTCTTTAGCTGCATTAAGAGGCTGGTTTATGAGCGGAAAAGTTTTTCGGAATCTTTCGGCGAGGACTGTTTGAGCCCGTCCTGGCTCGTAAGAGCCGGCGGGCGAGTTCCGCAGCCGCCGAAAAACT
>JBDRLG010000020.1:0-2419 GCA_043813255.1 Candidatus Omnitrophota bacterium | reverse complement strand
ATTTATACGCTGCTGCCCAACGCGGGCTTTTCAAAGTAAAACCCAGTTTTTTCTGCTGAGCGAAACTATTTACTTTTATTACAATGCCGTCTATTTCATAACTGAGTTTTTCTCTTTTTTCCTGCCATAATTTACAATACTCAATAACTTCAGCTATATCTGAACAAAGTTTTGAATTTAAATTAGCCCTGACTCCCCATTGTTTTAATTTATTTAAATAACCCCACTGCGAAGAAAGTTCTCTGCCTTTGTATTCTCCCAAAGAATGAGCAAAAAAATTAAGCCTTCTTTTTGCGGCCAAGTTAGTATCTAATAGTTTTAAAGAACCGCTCGCGGCATTGCGCGGATTAACAAACAATACTTCGCCCTTTTTTTCTTTTTCTTTATTTAAAATCTCCAGGCCTTTTCTCTCCATATAAACTTCACCGCGTATTTCAACGTTCTCAGGGACATCCTCTCCCATAAGAATCAATGGTATAGCGCGTATTGTTTTTATATTGGCGGTAACATCTTCTCCAGTCTGGCCGTCTCCTCTGGTCGCGCCAATAACTAATTTACCTTTAAGATAAGTAATATTAGCGCTCACACCGTCTATTTTAAGTTCAACCACATATTCCGGTTTATCTTTACCAAGCCCCTTATAGACACGCTCCTGCCATTCTCTTAATTCATCGTAAGAATAAGTATTATCCAGCGAAAACATTTTCTGCTTATGTTTTACTGTTTTAAAACCTTCTAAAATTCCTCCGCCTACTCTCCGCGTGGGCGAATCTTGGCTTTTAAATTCAGGGTATTTATCTTCCAGAATTATCAACTGCTTCATTAAATCATCATACTCTTTATCAGATATTTCGGGCTCAGAGACAACGTAATACATATAATCATTATGCCTTATAGCCTGCCTTAATTGTTCTATTTGTTTTTTAATTTCTAAAGACATATTATCTACCTATCTATCTATAATATTCATTACTATTTGGATTACCCAACACGGTAGCCGCAACCTTTAGGTTGCGTTTACAGATCTGGTAAAACGCAGACTAAAGTCTGCGGCTACCAAAAATGCAATTATAAGCCCGCCTGTAAACCAGACTCTAAAAAATAATATTTTGCAACAGTTATATCTTTATATCCCGCTCAAAATCCTGTCTGCTAAAAAATGCGGCAGTCCCGCGCTAATAATTTTTCTCCCTGCCAGCCGCGCGTCATAACTAACTCTTTTAATCTCTACCAAAGATTTTTCCGTGTCATATATACAGTAACTCGCCTTTGGATTACCGTCTCTGGGCTGGCCTACACTGCCGGCATTTATAATATATTTTTTATCCGGTTCTAAAGTTATTAAATCCTTGGCTAATCGGTAAACAACATGATTTTTATCCATGCTGAATACCGCGCGCGCGTGAGTATGGCCTATAAAACATACCCGCGTTTTAAGCAGCCTAAATGTCTCATAAGCGTCATAATTATTTACTATATAATTAAAATCAAACGGGGTATCTAAACTGCCGTGCACAAGAGTCAAATCTTCATTTGTATAAGTCAATTTCAAAGATTCCAAATATTCCTTTTCCTGAGGGGCCAAAACTTTTTTAGTCCAGATTACCGCTTGTTTTGCCAAAAGGCTAAAGTTTTTTTCAGAAAATAACCCCGCGCAGCAACGGTCGTGGTTGCCGGCAACACTAGCAGAAACCAGAGATTTTATTTTGGCAATACATTCATGGAGATTAGCGCCATAGCCGACAATATCGCCCGCGCAGAGATATTTGTCTATCTTTTCTTTTTTATAGGCGTTAATTACCGCGTTTAAAGCTTCCAGATTTGAATGCACATCGGAAAAGATTCCGTAACGCATTAAAATTTCACCCCAAAATCTTTAAACTCATCACTGACTGGCAGCCAGCTTATCTCTGTATCTTTTATGTAATCTGAAAAATATTCTGAAATTTTGACTAAAAATTCTTTTAATGTTTCTTCTTCGGCTTGCGCCAAAACTTCAACGCGGCCGTCAGAAAGATTTTTTACCCAGCCAGCTATTCCCAAGCTGTTAGCAATATCTTCCGCGGTAAAACGAAAGCCCACCCCCTGAACCCTGCCAGTATAATATATATGCGCTTGTTTTTTCATTTCAAGCCCCACCTTGGCGGGGCGCAGACTCCGATGAATATGCTAAAATTATGAGTCATTCGTGAATATTGTGGAGCAATTATGGTAACTCTTTGATAAATAACGTGATATGTAAAAAGTTCACTTGCTCCCTTGTTTTGTATTCTTTATCTGCATTAAGAGGCTGGTTTATGAGCGGAAAAGTTTTTCGGAATCTTTCGGCGAGGACTGTTTGAGCCCGTCCTGGCTCGTAAGAGCCGACGGGCGAGTTCCGCAGCCGCCGAAAAACTTTTTCGCGAATGCCTCAGCAGAT
>JBDRLG010000019.1:0-12269 GCA_043813255.1 Candidatus Omnitrophota bacterium | reverse complement strand
CTAACCTGTCATCCCCTGCTATAGAAACTATCTCTGCCTCCTTGATTCCATCCTCTTTCAATACATCCATAAACTCAGCAACATCAGCCCATTCGGCCCCTTCTAAAAATGCGCCACCATTAGCACGAACACGGAATTGATCAGCTCCGTTACTAGGATAAGCAGCATTCTTCGAATCTGCCCAGACAAAACAACCGGGATTCCGGGCATTTGCCCTAACTCCTCCAGCAAAGGAATTATCGCCGCTTGCGGTTGACACTAGCCCCATTACGACGGAATTCTTGCCGATTACGGTTGTACCATTACCCATTGCGACGGAAGCCGGGCCGTTTGCGGATGTATAAATACCCATTGCGGTGGAATAATCTCCGCTTGCGATTGTCTCTCTGCCCATTGCAGAGGAATAATCGCCGCTTGCGGTTGTCTTATAGCCATTTGAGGTGGAATTAATGCCGTTTGCGGTTGTATCTCTGCCCATTGCGATAGAATAATCTCCGCTTGCGGTTGTCTGATAGCCAATTGCTGTGGAATAATTGCCGCTTGCGATTGTATCTCTGCCCATTGCGGTGGAATAATTGCCGTTTGCGGTTGTAGTATTGCCTATTGCGGTGGCACCATCGCCGATTGCGGATGTATAAATACCCATTGCGGTAGAATAATTGCCGCTTGCGGTTGTCAACCTACCCATTGCGATAGAATAACCGCCGCTTGCAGTTACCTCCCGACCCATTGCAATGGAGTAAATACCGATATTTGCATTATCCCACTCAGTCCCAAGTGCCCGCCCTACCCGAAAAGCACCCTTCAGAGGATACCAGAGCAATCTCGTTCCCGCGCCAAGGTTTGGCTCTATCCACCCATCACCAAAACTCCCACTGGCAAGTATCGCCCCATCATTTGCTAATTCTAATCTTGTCCGCGGCGTTCTCGTCCCAATACCAACATTCCAATCAATATCAGCTGCAAATAATTGAGTATTATCATCTGAAACCGTCCAACTTTCAAAATCCCCCCAGCCAACACCACCACCTACATTTTTACAGACACGCATGCTATGCGATGCAGCATCATAAAACATCTTACCCTCATCATTAGCACCAGCACAATCTCCCGCTACCTCTGCTTTTGGAACTAACTGTAATTCACTATAGCTTCCCACAGGCGAAGGATAATAAGTGGTTAAAGTTAACTGCTCAGTAACAGCCTGCCCAAAAACAAAAGAAGAAGCCGCTAACAAAGCCGCCAGCCCTAAAAAAACACTTCTTATCTTCATATACTCTCCCCTAAGGGGGACGGAGTTAACTTAATAACTTAATCCCTCTATTTACTGTTACCATTTCTCCTTTAATAATATTTTTTGATACCGCGGGTTGAGAGATGCCTAAAAATCGCCCTATCTCTACTGCGCTTATACCTAATTCTTTACTACTAAAATAACAAACTAACCCCTTGGCTTCTGATATTAAATTACTACGCCCTTTTCTTTTTAAATCACTGCCCTTAATATTCAATAACACGCAGATTCTTTCCGATATCCTTTCCAAATTCCACCCTTCTCTTTGGAGCTTACTTCTTTTATCCATGTTCTCTTTTGCTTCGCATAACACATCACCGACAAAATCACTATCTCCTAATATACGTTCATCACCCCGCCAATATTCTTTCTTACGCTTCGCATTAATTAACTCAGACCATCCTCCAATACTTCGTAATACACCCCCTCCTGAAAAATCTATACTATTAGTATCACTTACGCCATCAGAGATAAACTTTCTATATTTTTTTACAGCCTCTTTTTTACTGCTTCCAAACCACAACAAAATTTCATTTATCTCCTGCCAATCACATTTTTTATTACCCATTACAACTGAATGCCCGCTCCATGAATAACTATCTAATTGTTCCACATTACTAACTATTTTAGCTCTCAAAGGATTCAAATGGATATACCTTATCAATTCTT
Source organism: Candidatus Omnitrophota bacterium (assembly GCA_043813255.1). Taxonomy (GTDB): domain Bacteria; phylum Omnitrophota; class Gorgyraeia; order Gygaellales; family Profunditerraquicolaceae; genus JBDRLG01. The sequence continues at coordinate 10,306 of JBDRLG010000019.1, read as the reverse complement.
TAAAATAAGAGTCTTTCTGGCACAAAACCGATTTATACCTGTTTTGATAAAGATACCCTCGTCTTTTATGCCTCCCATTAAAATAGATTGCGTATCCTGTAAGCAGCCCCCTCATCACATCAGTAAGGCTCCGTTTTCCTGTCTGTATCATTAAATGAACGTGATTTGACATCAAAACCCACGCATAACACTTTGATTTTGTTTTTTCAAGGCTGATTTCAAACCGCCTAAGGAATTCTTTTCTGTCTTTTATATCTTTAAATAATAATCTTCGCTCTATACCTCTTACTATTACATGATATATCCCTCCAACTATAATAATACGTTTATTTCTCGGCATAAACTCACCATAACAAAAAATATTTCATCTATTAATAAGTTATTAAGTTAACTCCGTCCCTTATTCCATATTAGCACAAATCGCGTAAGCGGCTACTCTACCAGAGAATACGCCACATTTCCACTTATTATCATCCGGAGGATAATTGTAACTCATAATACCAGAGCCTGTTGCAAAACAACCCCCTCCTATTACTTTCCTATTTCCTGTACATTCAGCTGTTGCGCTTTCCTCTTGTTGTGCAGTATGTACTTGTTCATACCCCATAAAGACATTCCCTGCAACTTCAATATCCCCTTTTACTTCTAAAGCTGTGGAGTCACTGCCTTGAGGAATTTTCACCCTCTCTTGTAAGCTAGTTCCGTCACCAGTAAAAAACCTTATATCAGACCTTACACTATGTGCCGCACCACGGCCATCAAACATTATTTGCCCTGCAACTTCTGAACTTACTGCTTTCACAAATCTTATACGCGCATCATCATCGTTATCATCAATTAAAAGGTGATTAAAAACATTGTTACTAAAGCGCATGTTTCCGCTTACATCTAACCTAGCTGTCGGCGTTATCGTCCCGATGCCAACATTCCAAGCAGTATCATTTGCAAATAATTGAGTATTATCATTTGAAATCGTCCAATTGCCAAAATCCTGCCAGCCAAAAACACCACCTACATTTCTACAGACACGCATGCTATTCGTTGTAATATCATAAAACATCTTACCCTCATCATTAGCACCAGTACAATCTGCCGCTACCAGCGGCATGGGAACTAACTGTAATTCACTATAGCTTCCCACAGGCGAAGGATAATAAGTGGTTAAAGTTAACTGCTCAGTAACAGCCTGCCCAAAAACAAAAGAATAAGTAGCTAATAAAGCCGCCAGCCCTAAAAAAATACTTCTTATTTTCATATATTCTCCCGGTTATACACATCTATCTTTTAATTGATCTTTTAGATTTAACTGAAACCTCAGGGTCAAATAAACGAACTATTTCTACTTTAACAATTTTATCGCAAAAACTTTTTAATTTATCTTCCGGCATATCTTTTATTTTTATTGCATTATCCATAGAGTACTTAACTAATTTCCCAATAATAGTATGCGCCTGCTTAAACGGTATTTTTTTATCCACGAGATAATACACTAAATCTGTCGCGTATAATGCCTCGTCTTTTAAATGTCCGGCGATTATCTCCTTGTTGAACTTAAGAGTTTTAACCAACCCTGCCAATACCTTTAATTCAGAAGATACTATCTCAAATGAATTAAACAACGGCTCTTTATCCAACTGCATATCCCTGTTATAAGTCAAAGGCAAAGCTTTCATCATTGTTAATACCGATACAAGATTACCATACAGCCTTGAACTATAGCCTCTTATTAATTCCAACACATCCGCGTTTTTCTTTTGCGGCATAAGGGGAACTGCCGGTGCAATAAGATTCGTCAATATCAATAAAACTGAATTCTTTTGTCGCCCATATAATCAAATCCTCAGCTAATCTTGACAAATGCGTAGCCGATATAGACAAAGCACTGATAGTCTCTATGATAAAATCCCTGTCACTGACCGTATCTAGTGAATTGGCTGACGCCTGTGTATTAAAAGAATCTTCCAATTCAGCTTCGGAAGGTTTATGACGCAGACTAAAGTCTGCGGCTACCGGTTTTATTTTATAATTTTCCGCGCTAATCGGGGTGCCGGCAAGGGCTCCTGAACCTAATGTTATTTTGATATTCTTAAAAATATAATCCAGCCTTGATGAATCTCTATTCAACATTTCTATATACACGTAAAGATAATCTTTTAGATAAACCGGCTGGGCATGCTGTAAATGTGTAAATCCGGGTATAATAAGGCTCTCATTTTGCCTGGATAAATCCTTAATCGCGCGTATCAGGCTGTCAATATGGACTTTTGTTTTTTGTATATTATCTTTACAATAACACTTTTCCGCGAATACCACCTGATCATTCCTTGACCTTGCCGTATGAAGCTTTAACGCGGTATTACCTAACTTCTTTTCCAGTATATTCTGGATATTCGTGTGTATATCTTCGCTTTTATTATCCGGTTTAAATGCGCCATTTATAATACTATCATAAATGGATTTCAATTCCTTATGCAGTTTATCCGCTTCCTGTTTAGTCAGGTAACCGCTCTTTTTCAAAATTTTAACATGCAAAATTGATCCTAGGACATCATATTCGCCAAGTTTATAATCATACTGTATAGACCTGCTGAATTCTTCAACCAAAGGGTCAATCTGCTTGCTAAATCTTCCGCCCCATAATTTTTTCGCCATTACGAGCTCCTGTATTTTTTCTTTACCTTTTATAACTATTCCCTCCCCCTTGTGAGGAGGGCTGGGGAAGGAGGGGAATTAATCTTTAATGAATTACCCCTTCCCTAACCCCTCCCACAAGAGACTGGGTCAAATGACCTTTTTTCAGTGTCATTGCGAGCCCCGAAGGGCGAAGCAATCTTAACCCTCGTAGAGATTACTTCGTCGTTTCACTCCCCGCAATGACACAAATACTCCCAAAAGCTTCATTTGGCACAGTCCCACAAGGGGAGGGGAATTTTAGGTATTTATTTTTTAATACGACCTTTTATATGGCATTCCCCAAATTTTAATAAAACCTTCAGCTAACTTCTGGTCAAACTTGTCTTCTTTGCCATAAGTAGACAGTTCTTTCTGATACAGGCTCTTAGGGGATTTTCTTGCTACAGCCGTACAACTGCCTTTGAATAATTTTAATTTTATGCTGCCTGTGACATTACCTTGCGTTGAATTAACAAAACTGTCTAACGCTTCTTTCAAAGGAGAATACCACAGCCCATTATATACTAATTCCGAATATTTAAGCGAAATTATTTCTTTAAAATGCGCCAGTTCCCTGTCAAACACAAGGCTTTCCAATTCTTTATGCGCGGTATAAAGTATAGTCGCGGCCGGCGCTTCATAAATTTCGCGGGATTTTATCCCTACCAGCCTGTTTTCTACTAAATCGCTTCTTCCTACTCCGTAAACAGCGCCAATCTCATTTAAATGCGTAATCAGGGTTTTTAATTTATATACCTTGCCGTCTATTTTTTTCGGTATACCTTTTTCAAAATATATCTCCACATATTTAGGATATCCGGCTGAACCGGTTTGCGTTTTAGTAATTAAATACGCGTCTTCCGGCGGCTCCTTCTCTAAATCTTCTAATATCCCTGCCTCAATGCTTATCCCCCAAATATTCCTGTCAATACTATAAGGTTTTTTCTTAGTCACATCAATAGGGATATTAAACTTGTGGGCGTATTCTATTTCTTCCGCGCGCGATTTAAATTCCCAGCTTCTCACAGGAGCGATAATTTCTAATTTCGGGTCTAATATCCCCGCGGCAACTTCAAGCCGGACCTGATCATTGCCTTTGCCCGTGCATCCATGGGCTATTGCCTGAGCTTTTTCTTTATGCGCGATATTAACAAGGTATTTAGCTATCAATGGCCTGCCTAACGCGGTAGCCAAAAGGTATTTGCCTTCGTATATCGCGTTTGCTTTTAAAGCCGGAATTATAAAATCATCAATAAATTCATCCTGCAGGTCTTTTATGTAAACCTTTGAAGCGCCCGCCGCGTAAGCCCTTTTTTCTATCGCTTCAATATCTTCTCCCTTACCCAAGCCCTGCCCCAAATCAGCCATAAAACAAATAACTTCATAATCTTTTTCTTTCAGCCATCTGACAATACAAGATGTATCTAATCCGCCTGAATACGCTAATATTACTTTTTTCATTTTATCTCCATAACTTAAGATATACTAGTAGCCGCAGGCTTCAGCCTGCGTTTTATTACGCAAGCTGAAGCTTGCGGCTACCATAAATTATTTTATAATCTTAAATTCACTTTACACATTTCCTAATAATTTAATAAGCACCGCCTTCTGCACATGCATTCTGTTTTCCGCCTGATCAAAAACCACGGAATTAGGCCCGTCAATAACTTCATCGGTTATTTCTTCACCCCTGTGAGCGGGCAGGCAATGCATTATTAAACAACTCTTTTTGGCTAAGGCAGACAGCTTCTTATTAATCTGAAAATCCTTAAATAATCTTTTTCTTTCTTTAGCTTCTTTTTCCTGCCCCATGCTCGTCCAGACATCAGTATAAATAACATCTGCGTTTTTTACCGCTTCCGCGGCTTTATTAAACAGGCTGACTGTTGAACCTTCTTTTTTTGCAATACAGTTTGCTTCTTCTAAAACCTTTTTATCCGGACTATAGCCTTTTGGCGCGGCGATATTCATATTCAAACCCAATTTCGCACAAATATAAGTCAAAGAATTACACACATTATTACCATCACCAACATAGGCCAAAGTTAAGCCTTTGAGATTATTTAATTTTTCTTTCACTGTATAAATATCAGCTAAAGCCTGGCAGGGATGTAAAAAATCAGATAAACCGTTTATTACAGGCTTATCAGAATACTCAGCCATTTCCAAGACATTCTTATGCGCGAAAGTCCTTAAAACTATAGCGTCAATATACCTCGATAAAGTTTTGGCTACATCTTTTATAGATTCTCTTACACCCAAACTGATTTCATCCGGGCTTAAATATATAGAATTGCCTCCCAGCTGGTACATCCCAACTTCAAAAGAAACTCTTGTGCGGTTAGAAGGCTTCTGAAAAACCAAAGCCAAAGTCTTTCCCGATAATACCGAAGAAAATTTATTCTTCTTCAGGCTGTCAGTAAGCTCAAGAATTTCTTCTATTTCTTTTCTGGTTAAATCATTAATTGAAATTAGGTCTGTCATTGTAACATTATTCTTTCAAATATTGGTAGCCGCAACCTTTAGGTTGCGTTTTTGAAAACTTTCGCAGGCTAAAGCCTGCGGCTACCTTAATAACTAATAATAATTAATTTTACAATACTTCTTCTAATATCTCTACCGCTTTATCAATTTCTTTTTTAGTAATATTTAACGCGGGCATCAGCCTTAATACAGTATCCTGAGTACAATTAATCAGCAATCCTTTTTCAATACACTTCTCTACTATTTGCCTGCCCGGGATAGACAATTCAACAGCCAGCATTAATCCAATACCCCTGATATCTTTTATTACCGGAAATTTTTCCTTTAATACCTTGATTTTTGAAAACAGGTATTCGCTCATTTTTTCAGCATTGCCAAGCAGGTTCTCTTTTTGGACAGCTTTTAAAACCGCCTCTGCCGCTTTACAAATCACCGGGCCTCCTCCGAATGTAGAAGCATGCATACCCGGGCCTAAAGTATCAGCTATACTTTTTTTCACCAGCATAACTCCAATAGGCAGGCCTCCTCCTAAAGACTTAGCGAGAGTCATTATATCCGGCTCTATGCCATAATGCTGGTAACAAAACATTTTTGCTGTCCTGCCAATTCCTGTCTGAATCTCATCAATAATTAAAAGCAGGTTTTTCTCACCGCAGGTTTTTCTTAAACTTAAAACAAAATCTTTATCCGCGATATTAATGCCTCCTTCTCCCTGAACTAACTCCAGCATTATCGCTACAGTTTTATCTGTTATGGCATTTTTTACCGCTTCAATATCATTAAACTTAACAGTCTTAAACCCTTCAGGCAAAGGATGAAACCCCTGCTGATATTTTTTCTGCCCTGTAGCAGCCAAAGCGCCTAAAGTACGGCCATGAAAAGAATTCTCAAAAGTTATTATCTCATACCTGCCTTTCCCATACTTCCTGCTGAATTTTATCGCCGCTTCATTGGCTTCCGTTCCGGAATTACAAAAAAAAGCTTTTGCCGGAAAAGACCAATAGACAAGCTCTTTAGCTAATCTCGCCTGAGGGATATGATAAAAATTATTCGGGATGAATACAAGCTTCGCGACCTGTTCTCTTACCGCCTGAACTACTTTAGGATGGCAATGGCCCAAATTCCCCGCGCCCCAGCCCGGGAAAAAGTCCAAGTATAATTTATCATGAATATCCCAAAGTTTACTGCCTTTACCCTTCACAAAAACCAAAGGGCTTTTAGTATAAGTAGGCAATATATTATCTTTGTAACTATCAAATATTTCCTGTAGGTTCATAATTCGTAATCAGTAATCAGTAATCAGTAATTCGTAATTTTTGGTTTCTAAGTTACCAGTTACGATTTACGGATTACGGTTTACGGTTTTTATATTTATTTCACTATCTCCGTCCCCACACCTGTATTAGTAAATATCTCTAAAAGCAGTCCATGAGGGATACGCGCATCTATCATATGTGCTTTTTTTACACCTTTATCTAATGTCTCAATACAGGCATTAACCTTGGGAATCATTCCCTGCTGGATAATTTTATTTTGTATAAGGGCTTTTGTATCATTGACTGTAAGAGTAGAAATAAAAGAATTAGGATCATCAGCGTTTCTCATTATCCCCTTAACATTTGTAAGCAATACCATCTTTTCCGCGTTTAAGGCGGTGGAAATGCTTGCCGCTGCTTCATCCGCGTTAACATTATAAGTTTTGCCGTCACTGCTTCTGCCCATTGGCAAAATAACTACTATCCTGTCATTATTAATCTCTTGCCGTATCAGATCAGTATTAACACCTGTAATATGCCCTACAAACCCCAAATCTATCTCGGCTTTCTTTTTTTCTGTTTGAATTATATTTTCCTTGCCGTTTAAGCCGGTTGCTTTCGCGCCTAATTCAGTTATCTCTTCTACGATAAGATTATTTAATTTTTGCAGCTCTTCTTCTACTACCTTAAGGGTTTCTTCATCAGTAACCCGCATCCCATCAGAGAATTCAGTTTTTTTACCTGACGCCCGCATACGGTCGCTTATATTAGGGCCGCCTCCATGGACTAAAACCGGCTCAAGGCCCATAAAATTAAGAAACACTATATCTTCCAAAACGCCTTTCCTGATTTTTTCTTCACCTAAAATACTACCGCCATATTTTATCACAATTATTTTCTTGTGAAATTTTTTAATATACGGTAATGCCTCTATCAAAACATCCGCTTTCCTAATTGCTTCTTCCATTTGCCCTCACTCCGTTTGGGAACCGGTAGCCGCAGGCTTTAGCCTGCGTTTTATTACGCAAGCTAAAGCTTGCGGCTACCTTTTATAAGATCCTTCAGTCGTTCCGATTTTACATCGAAACTCCTTCAGGATGACCCCTCTGACAAGAAAATCACCTTTAGTGATAACTATAGGGGGTCAATTATATTCCGCGTTGATTTTAACGTATTCATGAGAAAGATCAGAAGTATAAATTACTACCTCTGATTTTCCTTTAGCCAATGAAACTTTAACCTCTATATCTTTTTTCTTTAAATCGCTGAACTTTATTTTTAAATCCTTTTCTTTTAAATCCACTCCTGCTGATCCAACACTAGCGATAATCCTTCCTTTTACATTAAGGCTTGACGCGTACATCGCTGTCTTAAATAAATTTGAATTCGCTATGCTTAATCCCACCTTTCTTGCTTCTGAATAATTTTTTGCCTCATTTACTTCGATACGAATAAATTTAGTAGCGCCTTCACCGTCTTTAACAACCATCTTAGCCAGTTCAAAACAAACCATATTAATTGCTTTACAAAAATCATTAAAATATTTATCTGTGTCTATAAGGCTATTCTTAGCTTGTCCATTGGCTAAAAGCATAACTGAATCGCTTGTGCTCATACAGCCGTCTACTGTTATGAGGTTAAATGAATTATCCACAGCGGATGTTAACGCTAAATCTAATACTCTCTGCGTGATATTAGCATCTGTAAAAATAAAACAAAGCATTGTCGCCATATTCGGAGCAATCATGCCCGCGCCTTTGGCAACTCCGCAAACAGTAACAATCCGGCCGGCAATATTAACTTTTACAGTCAGCTCTTTGGTAAACTTATCAGTTGTTAATATCGCCCTTTTAGCTTTATCTATTGCCTGCTTAGACAAACCTTTAACCAAATCCGGCAAAGCATGCTCTATTTTCTCAATAGGCAGTTTCTTGGCAATTATTCCTGTTGAGGCAACTAATATATTTTCTTTCTTGACAGCCAAAATTTCCGCGGCTGATACTGACATCTTCTCCGCGTCACTTAAACCTGCCTCAGCGCAAAAAGCATTCGCGTTACCGCTATTTACTACTATCGCCCTAAACTCTTTATTTTTCCTTAGGTATTTTTTATTTATTATAACCGGTGCCGCGGGAAGTTTATTAGTAGTAAATTTACACGCCGCTTTTGCCGGCAGATCGGAAATAAATAACGCCAAATCCAATTTACCGGACTTCTTAATTCCGCAAGCCACACCATTAGCCCTAAAACCGACCGGTAAAATTGCTTTTTTATAAACTCTCATAGCAGCCCCATAGTCTCGGGAAATTTATACATGATATTCATATTCTGTACTGCCTGACCGCTTGCTCCTTTTAATAAATTATCTATAGCAGTAACAATAATAACCCTATCCCCTTCATCTTTAATCCCAATATCACAAAAATTAGTTCCCGCGACATCCTTAATCCTAGGAAATTCGCCTTCTTTTTTGATCCTTACAAACTGCTCTGTCTTATAAAATTTTTTATATAATTCAATTAAATTTTGGTTTTTGAATTTTGAATTTTGAATTTTGAATTTTTCCGCCGTAGGCAGACCCGCCTCTGGCGGGGAATTCTTTCTAACGTATATAGTTTCCAATATCCCCCTGTTTAAAGGAAGCAAATGCGGCACAAAAGTTACCTTCATTTTTTTAACAGCTAATTTTGATAATACCTGATTAATTTCAGGGATATGCTGATGGATATTAATTTTATACGCGCGGAAATTTTCATTTATTTCAGAAAACAGAAAATCTCTGGATATTTTTTTTCCTGCTCCGCTTACTCCGGATTTAGCGTCGATAATCACTGAATCCGTTTCAATTAAATTCAAACTGACTAAAGGAGCCAAAGCTAAAATTGCCGCGGTAGGATAACACCCCGGATTAGCAACCAGCTTAGCGTTTTTGATTTTCGCGCGATAAATTTCCGGCAGGCCATACACAGCGTTTTTAAGATTAACCGCGTCTTTATGTTTAACCTGATAAAACTTTTCGTAAACAGCGGTATTCTTTAATCTATAATCCGCGCTTAGGTCGATTATTCTTTTCCCTGCCTTTAATATTTTAGGGACAAATCCCATTGAGACAGTATGCGGCAAAGCTAAAAATACAAGATCGCATTTTTCCCTGATTTCTTTTATATCCGGTTTAGAACAAACTAAATCAATTTTATTTTTAAATTTAGGAAAAACTTCGGATATAACCTGAGGTTTTGGGCTTGTATTATAAAGCTTGCGTATTCTAACCTGCGGGTGTTTCAAAAGAAGATCAATCAATTCTTCCCCTGTATGCCCTGTTGCCCCTATAATAGCCAGATTAATAATCATCTCTATATATCCTCGTATAATATGTTTATAATGAATTAAACCCCACTGTCATTTTGTAATTATTTATCTTAAGATAAAATTACTATGTAGTCAAGTATTTTCTCGTCGGAATAATATTATTTAATCTGAGTTCAACATAAGCTAATTTATGGTAGCCGCCCCGCCTTTGGGGGGGCGGCTACCAGCATAATCATGTCTTCTGTGTTATATGAGTCTGCTGCAAAACTCCATTTTTGTCATCCTGCGCGTCCTCCGAAGGCGGATCCGCCTACGGCGGAAAAGCGCTTGTCATCCTGCCCCCGACGTTACGTCGGGACAAATTTGGAGTCATTCGTGAATATTGTGGAGCAATCATGGTAACTCTTTGATAAATAACGTAATATGTAAAAAGCTCACTTACCCCCTTGTTTTGTATTCTTTAGCTGCATTAAGAGGCTGGTTTATGAGCGGAAAAGTTTTTCGGAATCTTTCGGCGAGGACTGTTTGAGCCCGTCCTGGCTCGTAAGAGCCGACGGGCGAGTTCCGCAGCCGCCGAAAAACTT
>JBDRLG010000018.1:0-9849 GCA_043813255.1 Candidatus Omnitrophota bacterium | reverse complement strand
GCTCTTAGATCAATGCGTAATCCATTCATTGCCTCTTACTGTCAAAAAAAACTACTTTCTAAAGGAGAAACATCTGTTACTAAAGCTAAATTACGAATCAAATTAGTAGATAAATTTTTACGCGCGGCTTTTGTCATCTTAAAGGAAAGAAAACCTTTTGATGTTCAACTTTTCGTGAATCCGGTCATAAACTAAGCCTGGCCACAACGTTAGGGCACTGACCCTGTAGGGGACAATTCAGGCGAGGGACCGGATTCACAACCTTGGATAAAGTATGGTTAGCGCATATTATATATGACGCGGGATACTCGTAACGATACTGGTGTGGATCAAAAATCGGTCTTTTACCGGAAAAACGAAAATCATTTCCAAAGAGCTATTTGGGACGTAAATAGACTCGTAGGAGGTCTTTACCCTTGACAAAATCTATAGTATGTCCTATAATTCTTTTTGATTTTTGCTAAGTCGAAGAAAATTGAGCGACCATTTCCTCAATATCAGATATATCACGTTTAAGAAAATCCATAATGAACTTGTTTATTTCGGGTGTTGTTGTCACTGCAATATTTTTAAAAGATTGAACAACATTAATTCCTGCCTGTTTGGCTGCATAATAAAGAAAAGCTAAAGAAACAATAACATCTCTATAATCAGGGCCATAACCAACCATCGCAACAGCATAAAGACCATAATAAAGATAACAAATATCTTTTTCAGATTTAATAACCTTAGAAATACGACGTATATACATAATTAAATCCCAACAGAAAGTCTCATTATAAGATGCATTTTTTTCACTATCAAAGATATAACGCAACTGCGATTGTTGCTTATCATCAGAATCCATATATAATTGGCATAGAGTGTTAAATTTAACATCTAATGGACTTTGACCTGCATTCTTTAGATATAAAGTCGCATATTTAGAATCGCCTGGCATTTTTTGCCATTCTTCTAAACGTCTTTTAAAAATTGTTTCATCCATTTTTTATCCTTTCTGAATTCTATATAGCTTTCCAACTCTACTCACTCAATCTTCTCATATAATCGCCTACTCTTTTGAAACCCCTCCATATTAAATATTTCAATTCTTGAACAAATACTGACCCTGCACGAGGATTACTCGTTGCAAGATAAATATCATCCCCCCTCCTAATAGCAGAGTCCAACCATTTTATATTGCCTTTCATTGTCCATTTTTTCATATCAAGAACATTATGTCCCGGCCAATCTTTTGCAATCATAGTATCTTTCAAATGACCAATGACGATTGTTTGCTTCCCGACAAATTTCACCCCACCCGAAAACCCAATAGCCATTTGCAACGCAAATTCATTGGAATTAATTTCACTTAGCCGATGCTCCCAACTCTGCCAAACAGGCCCCCATTCGCCAGTAACAAAAGCATTACCTAATAAACCCCAGTATTCCCATAACTCTTGTAAATCATTTTTCTTCCCACACAACCCCAACGGGTCTACGAAGTTTACCGGATTATTGGAGCAATAGGCATAAAGATTATTGCTATCCTGGTATCCGATTAGATCCCTCTGCAAAAATCTTCCTATAGCAGGCGAATAGTATCTGGCTCTGTAGTAGTAGAGATTAGTTTCAGAGTCAAATTCTCTGCCGGTATAGCCATAAGGATTCCCAATAGATGAAACTGTAATAATATTATCCGAAGCGTCTTTAATAATGGTATTGCCAAAAACATCGTAAGAGTATTTCTCAATAACCGCGCCGGTATTATTAGTTATCTCTGTAATAGAATTTAAACTGTCCCGATGATAATAATACGTATTTACTCCGAAAACCATGGCAATTGGTTCATCGATAATATTGCTGTAAATATACTTTTTTATGAGAACGCCTGCACCATCATATTCAGCGATAACCTGATCCCCATCGTAAATAAACCTGCTAATAGAGCTGTTGGCTTCTTTTTCTACCCTCCTTCCAAAAGAATCATATTTGTAAGCTGCCGCGGTGCCGGGCTTATCCGCTGAAATTAACCTATTCTCATAATCATAAGTATACGAATTAACACTGTCATTGATTAAATTACCATTAGAATCATAAGTTAAAGGACTTGGGCCAATTTGAGTATATTGGTTAAGATTATTAGCTGAATACGCGGCTTGAACTCCGGCAATAACCGATGAGCGGTTACCCAAAGAATCATAATTAAATTGTGTATCGCTAAATGAATATCCGATAGGATAATCGGCATTTTTAATTTGGTAAATTTTATCGTAAGAATATTGATGCAAGCCGGCTGGTGTATCCATCGAAAGCTTATTAGCTGTATTATCATAAGAATAAGAAAAACTTGAGATAACCGCGCCAGCATTAGTTTTGTTCACTTGGCTAAGCAGTCTGTTAGCAATATCGTAATCATAGAGAGCCTTGGTATTATTCGCGTAATCCAATTCTTTCCTGCGTGATAAATCATCGTAAGTATACGCGGCAATATTTAAGCCTGCCTGGCCTTTTATCTCTTGTAAGCGGTTAAGCTGGTCATATTCATAAGTAATAAAGCTTGTGTCAGGATAAGTAAGTTTAGTGCGGTTAGAATTAGCGTCGTATTCGTAAGCCACTGCCTTAGAATTAGGGTAATTTACCTGGGTTATCCTGTTAACCGCGTCGTAATCATAATTAATCGCGCCATTTTGATCGGTAACTTGTTTTAGCCGGGAACCTTGGTCATAAACATAGCTGACAGTCTTTGTATCAGGATAAGTTTTAAGTGAAAGCCTGTTTAACGCGTCGTAGTCATAAGAAATCACATCGAGTTTAGGCAGGGCCTTAGTTCTCATATTTGAAGCGGCGTCGTAAGTATACTCCTCTCTTAACCCATCAGCATAAACCGCAGCAATCAGCCTGTCAAAATCATCGTATTCATAATGAGTTTCGTTATTTTTAGCGTCTTTGAGATAAGCCAAGTTTCCATTATCATCATAAAAATACAGGGTAACTCCGACTAAAGCATCAGTAACTTTAGAAAGCAGGTCTCTTGAATTATATTCATATAATGTTATATTTCCGTTGGCGTCTTTTAGCGAAGCCTTATTATCATTTTTATCATAAGTAAAATATGTTTTATTCCCTAAGGGATCTTCCACGGAAACAGGCTTATCAATCAAATTATAAGTATATTTAGTAACCTGCCAAGTTACATCCAATTGTTTCCTGGCTTCAGTAAGATTATCATTTTGATCGTATTTAAATATGGTTACATAATTAAATGGCGCGGGTTGGATTATTTTAGTGCGGTTGTTGCGGCCATCGTATTCAAAAGTAGAAATATTCCCTTTGGGGTCTTTTATGCTGTTAATATTTCCCAAAACATCATAGCTCATTTCGGCCGCGTAATTCAAACTTCCGAAACCATTAGTTACTTTAATTAAATTTCCGGCGGCCGGCCCGTATTCATATTTTGTAATATTGCCATTGGGATCAGTAACTATTTCAATCTGGCCAAAGCTGTTATAAGTAAAATTTGTTTCAATATTTTGCTCATTAACCTGCGGATAAATGATTTTCATAAGATTACCGCGGTCAGCCAAATAAAGCGGATTCTCATAATCATAAATATAAGTTGTTATATTTCCCAGCGGATCCTTGACTATCTTTAATTGATTAAAACGCGGCTCATATGTCATCTCAGTGACAATGGGATCTTTAGAAGAATCTTCAAAAGGATTTCTGGTAATTTTAGTAACATTTCCTTTTGTATCATATTCATAATCCACAGAATTGCCTTTAGGATAGGTTATTTTTTTAACATTTTTATTTTCATCATAAAAATACCTGGTAGTAAATGTATCTATGTGCTTTGAAGATGCAGTGCCGTCACTATTAAGAGCCCAAGTGGTTATATTTCCATTACGGTCTGTTACCGTAGTTACATGCGAGCCAGAATCATAATTAAAGCTAAAAGCTGCCTCATTGTATTTTTGCCAATTGACTCTGTTGTATTGATCATAACGATTAATCAAGAATTCGCTGCCAATGGCGTCTTTAACAGTAAGCAGATGATGATTAGCGTCATAAGTGTAACTTTCAGTTGTGCCGCCAGGATAATCTAAAACAGCTGGCAAAGTAACAGCCGTTAAATTCAAACTCGCGTCATAAGAATATTTTATTTCACGTCCTGAAAAATCAGTAATTTTAGATATTTTCTTTGAAAGATTGTAATCAATTGAGATATTCCTGTCTGCCGTATCACGGATATTTACCAAAAAGTTATTCTGGTCATAAGTCAAAACTATATTATTGCCATTACGGTCTGTTATAGACTGAAGGCGTCCGCTCAAATTAAATTCAAAAACTGTGCCATTCTTCTGGATTAAAATAAATTTTTCACTGGTTTTAGTAAGCGTATCATAACAGCCCTTGGGCGGCTCATATGTTCCGTCGGGTTTTAAGGTGAAATTATCTTTGTGGCCGCTGGGAGTTTTCTTTAAAACATAAGTATTGGTATTATCTGAGGTTTCAGTAAGAGAAATATTGAAAGTATGGCTCCAGCCGAAGCCTAAAGGGCCGTCATAAGCATCTTGGCTATTGTAAAACCTTGCAAAGACAGTTGGGATACCTCTTGAAGGTATCTTAAGGTCGGTTTTTGTGTAATCAAAGTTGCCAGTCAGAAGATTTACTGGTTCAGCAGCTGCTGCCGCGTAATCTTGATTAAACTCTGCCGGGTTTTTAATCACAGGCGCGCCATTACTATTAGCAATCGCGCCATCATTCCAACAGGCTAGTTCAGCTGAAGCTTTAAAAGGCAGAAATAAAAAATTTAATATAACTGCCGCGAATAATAGTTTTAGTTTATTGGTATTCATATTTTATTTATTATTCTTAATCAATAAATTCTCCATGCCAATTGATGATGGGCCGTTCTTATCCCAAAAATTAACGGTTAGTTTATGCTGGCCATCTGAATACTTAACAGTATCTAACTTTAAATTGAAATTAGGATTTTCCGGTTTAATTTCATTTTTTCCGTTAGTCTTATAAATCAAATTATCATCAATAAAATATTCAACTAGATATCTATTGTTTTTAACTTCTTCCTGATCTGCCTTTTTGTCTATCCTGAATAGTACGATTCCGGAAACTTCTTTAGAGGAAGAAATAACCGGAAGCTTTCTCATGGGAGCATTGTACTTTTGAGGTGAAACCAAATAAATATCAATAACATTGTCTCTTGCCCGCGCATATCCAAAAACTAATAAAATTGCGGCAAATAGAATAAATATACTCTTCATAACTACCCCTTAGTAATATATCAATGCTGCTGCTGAATATATTTCTGAATAATTGCCATTACTTTCAAGCTGTAGATCGATTCTGTAAAGCCCTTCAGGCGCTAATACCCCATTATCGGCTTTCCCATCCCAAATTTCAATATTTTGGCCTGTTGGACGGGCTTGAGAATTTAATAAAGTTTTAACTAAAACGTTATTCTCATTATACATATTGATATAAACATTGCAAGGCTTAGAAGTTTTATAATTAATATTGATTTGCTTTGCGCCTTGCGAATAAGGATTATCTTTAGGTGAGAAATTAATATCCGGCGAAACTAAAATACTTTCTAAAAGTTTTGGCATACCACCGGTAACAACTATCGACTTATCAACAAGTGTATAAGCCCACAAAGCAAAAGTATTGCTTCCATTACCGACAATTTGCCCAAGTTCATCCCTGCCATCCCAAACCGCCTGATTTGAGCCAGAAGGTTCTGGTACAACATATTTGATTACCTTAATAGCCGGCCCATATAAGCGGTAAGTCCTTACTTTTATTGTTACGTTGGCAGCTTGTGGTAAATTGTAACTCAAAATTGCCGGTGTATTGGCTAGAGGGTTAAAATCCGCAGCCTGCAAATAAACACTATGCGAAATATCCTGCCCTCCTGTGCCGCGGGGATCAAAAACTACCAAAGGCTGGCCGCTAATAGAGTCTTCAATGATAAAATAATAGGCCCCGTCAGGGATAATATTTCCGTTATCGTCTTTCCCATCCCAGGAATCTGTGTGAATGCCCGCGGCCCTTGGCTGATTATTTAATAAATTGCGCACTAACAGATCATCTGAATTATAAATTCGAATTGACAAAATAGCGTCTTTAGATAAATTATAGCTTATAGTACAAGATTCCCCGCTTCCCGGATTAAATGATAATTGGGGAAGTTTAATGTCGCTAATGCTGACTAAATAGAGGTTAAGTTGAACTTTATTAATTACTCCGCCAATAGCTGCCTGAGCTTCAATGATAGCTGTATATCTACCTTCATCAAGCAAAACTCCAGTGTCAGATTTACCATCCCAAATATAACTATGATTGCCAACAGTAACAATTTGATTATCAGCCAGCTTGCGGACAATATTATTATTGGAATCTGATATAGTTAACGAAAGCTTAGTATCTTCAGACAAATTGAAAACAATGGTTGAAATGTCATCCTTTCCATCATTATCTGGAGAAAATGGATTTGGTGCCGCAGAATAATTAGTAATAAGCGGATATTTATTAACCTGAATTGTTCTTTGCTCCCTGCGTAATTTAGAACCTAAATCGATATAAGCGGTATATGAGCCATTTTTCACATAAGAACCGCCGGTATTACTACCATCCCAGACAACTTCATAAGTATTGGCGGGAACTTGTTTTCGGATAAGCAATAACTCTTTAACAAGATTATTGTTTACATCAAAAATACTAACTCTTGGGAATCCCGGGGCTGTTAAAGTAACAGTAATCACAGCTGAATCCTCAATAAAATCCTCATCGGGAGAAAACGGATTAGGTAGTATATCAACGCTAAGTATATCTGGGACTCTAACCGGTAAGATTAATTCTAACCCTGTAACTTTTGCGGAAATCCAATATCCAGCGGCCCGGGAAAAATTAATTCCGGTTAAATCCGCGCTTAAATCCAAAATTGTGCTGATTTGTGCAGCAGCATCCCAACCTTCAACATCTGTATCAATCCAGCCTAAAGAAACAGCCTGCTGCAAAGATTTGATTTCGCCAGTTGAAATATTCTTTACACTGGATATCACAACAGGCGCATCGTTATCAAAAGGATTGCCGAAAATATTTTTACCTAACGATAAACCGATACTAAAATCCGTCATTATCTTCCCGCCATAAAAATGCAATATTTGAGCTGTTGGAACTATAATCTTATACGCCAGGCCTGCCCTTATATCCCCAAACTCCGCATCGTTACCATTATAAACTATCCAGCTGGATGTTAGATTATTCCACTTATATAAATTACCAGCAAGCAAACCCTGTTCTTGTAATTCCGCAAAAACTTTAGAAACTGCCGGATCATTCGGGATAACTGGCAGAGAAATAATATTAATTCCCGGCAATAGATTAACTTCAACTGTATCTTGGCCGGAAAAAGGCTGGATATTAACAACTGGCGAATAATAATTATCCGCAAAATCATAAATCGAGGTATTTATGCTCTCAATATTAGTCGTCCCCCACCAGTTCTTGGCAGCGTCAACTTTATAATTTCCCGCGTTACCCTGATTTGTGTATTTTTCAGTTTTTAAATTATAAACTCCGTTGCCATATATTGAGTTATTATTTATTTTCGGAAAAGGCAACTGTCCTTGGCCAGGCAAGCCAATACAAGAAATTCCATTTTGCGCATTGTTGGTAATATTATTACCGGAAATCTCCGGGCTTGCTGAAGCCAAGCATGATATTCCTGTAGAGTTACTGCTTATAGCATTATTGGCAATTATTGGGCTTGCGCCGGTTTCGATTCCTCTATCGCAATTACGGAATACGGAATTAGATATAATTACAGAGTTAGAATCCGCTGTTATGCCAACATTAGCATATTCAATAATACTATTAGAAATTGTTCCTTTCCCTAAAAACCTTATGCCATCCCAATCTTTTGCCGCAGGCGCCGCGCTATTAGAAGTAAAAAGTATCGGCTCTTGCGGTGTACCGCTAGCGTTAAGAGTAGCATCAGTTCCCGCATTTAGACTTTTTCCAGCGTAAAATTTAATTACCGTTCCAGGTTGTATAGTTAAAGTCACCCCTGTACCAAGAGAAGAATCGTTCCCCGTAATAAAATATGGGCCATTGGTTTTTGTCCAGATAGTATTTGTTGTAATCGGAAACCATATATATTCTCCAGACGCGGGATTACCTTCTGCCGCATCTAAAAAGTGGTTAAAATCAACCCAACAGCCTCTATAATATTGTCCGCCCCAATCAGGATAATCAAATATTTTCGCGTTTATCTGGTTAAAATCTGCCGTTCCCCACCAATTATTCCTGGCATTTAAAACATAATTTCCTGATGCCTCACGTTCTCCATAATTTTCAGTTTTAAAATCATACTGCCCATTACCATAGATTGAATTATTATGTATTGTAGGAAAAGGCCTGCCATTAGGATAAGCCCCAACACAATATATTCCTACTTCTATATTATTTGTAATGGTATTACTTATAATTTCCGCGGCCCCTGAAACAACACATCGAATCCCCTCACGGTTATCAATAATTATATTATTAGAAATGGCAGGGCTTGAGTTATTTACTTCAATGCCCTTGTCACAATTACGTATTAAAGTATTTGAGATAGTGACTGGATTTGTTAAATTAATGGCCACAACCCCAGTATCTGCATACTCAATAATTGAGTTTGAAATCACTGCCTTTCCCGAACCCCCAATTCTTATCTTGGACCAATCTTTTGCCGCAGGCACCGCGCTATTAGAAGTAAAAAGTATAGGCTCTGCCGGCGTACCTATAGCATTAAGAGTAGAATCAGTTCCTACCTCGATGTCTTTCCCGCTATAAAACTTAATTATTGTCCCCGGGTCTATAGTTAAGATAGCACCATTATTAACACTAATAGTATTGATTACCTTATAAATCTTATCTTTGCTCCAAGTTGTATTGATAGTAATGCTGCCGCCTACTTCTACAACTTCTTGGAAAATTATCGTATCTAAATAAACTCCTGACCAATTTCCAGCGATGTCAGAAAACTTCACATAAACGGTTTTCTCGCCACTACCCGAAGATAAATTCCAACTTTTAGTTTCCGTAAAGGTTTCAGGATCAGACCAGGTAATATTATCATTAGAAAACTGTATTTTATCTATCCCTGAGCCTTCAAGACTATCCTGAGCGGTTAAGTTTAATGTTACGGCAGCATTTTCTGTATCTGCAGCATCATTATTTATTTTAATTGTACCGGCGGGCGCAGTTGCATCAAAAAATATTGTATCCGAAACTGCAGCTGACCAATTGCCTGCCACATCCTTAAACTTGGCATAAACTGTTTTAGTACCTTCACCAAAAGTTAATATCCAGGCTTTTGTAAGAGAATAAGCCTCAGGAGTTGACCAAACAGAATTGTCGTTTGAAAACTGAATCTGAGAGAGCCCGCTCCCTCCGGTATTGTCCTGCGCGGATAAAGTTAAAGTTACAGCAGCAGAATTAGTATATTGAGCGTCATTATTTATCTTAATTATCCCGTAAGGGGCAATGGTATCCTGCGGGATAATCTCCGCGGGGTCACCAAACTCTATCTTTTTCTCATCAAGCATATGGATATAATACACTTTATCCGGATCAAACTTTGTAAGGGTATCGCCCGGCTGGTTTAAAAAATCCTCTTGCGCCTTTGTAGTGTTATTAAAACTTGAGACTTGGTCGTAGTCTACTCCGTATACCAGCCCGTAAAGGCCGCCGGTTATACCTAAAGGTGATTCATACGGCCAGATGATTTCATTCCATCCCTGTTTTAAATCAATTTCGGAGGGTTGTGTTTCTGCTGTGCCTGTAATTTGCAGGACG
>JBDRLG010000017.1:0-3370 GCA_043813255.1 Candidatus Omnitrophota bacterium | reverse complement strand
ATAACTCTTTTGATCAACATCAATACCAATGAAAACATCAAAATCTTTTACGTTATAGCTCATGCTTTCCTCCTGTTTAAAATGTTTAACAACTAAACCATTTTATCATGGAAAGCTTGACGCTTTAACATATCATCTCATATTTGGAATTTGTAATTTTTGACAATACAAATTATTATACGAGGAGCATATTCATGGGAGAAAACGGCAAGATTTTGATAATTAATGATGATGAAGCAGTTTCCAGATATCTTAGAGAAAAATTAGTAATAAGTGCTGGTTATTATATTGATATTGAGAAGAGTTTTTATTCTGCTTTGGGAGTTTTTAAACAAGGCGGGGTGGATGTTGTTATAACGAAATTTGGAATGTCTGATATGAGTGGTTTAAAGATTATTAAAGGCTTAAAGCAGATAGACCCGGATGCCATCATAATTGTTATATTGGATGATCATATAGAAATTGATATAAAAGAGATATATAAGACAGGGATTTATGATGTTATTGTTAAACCTATTAGTATTGATAAATTATTTTTTCTTGTTAAAAAAGGCATAGAATTACATTATTTAATGGCATCACATCGTAAAACAAATCAGAGTTTTAAAGAACAAAACATTTCTCTGCAGAAACAGAATACGCTTTTAGCCAAAAGAATTGAAGAATCAACAAAGAATCTGACTCGCCTTTATGAGGACCTTCGTAATACTTATATGCGTACAATTAAAGTATTGGCTCACGCTATCGAAGCCAGGGATGCTTATACTCACAGTCATTCTGAGAATGTCGCAAAATACGCGGTATTAATAGCAGAAGAGATGCATTTACCTGTAGAGCAGATTGAAACTATCAGGGAAGCTTGTGAACTTCATGATTTAGGCAAAATTGGCGTAGCAGATAATATTTTGAGTAAGCCTTCATCTTTGACAGATGAAGAATGGGAAAGTATAAAACGCCATCCTTTAATAGGCACTCAGATTTTAGAGCCTTTGACTTTTTTGGGAGGAGTTATAGATTTAGTTAAACAGCATCATGAACATTATGATGGCAAGGGGTATCCCGAAGGGCTTAAGGGAGAAGAAATCCTGTTAGGAGCAAGAATAATACATTTGGCAGATGCTTATGAGGCAATGCGTTCAGCCCGTGCTTACCGAAAACAGCCTCTTACAAAAGAAGCGGCAATCGCGGAAATAAAAAAACAAAAAGGCTTGCAGTTTGATCCCAAAATAGTAGATGCTTTTATGAAAATTGTAGATAAGCTGCCAGAACCAGAAATATAAAGCCAAAAACATTTTCTTATTTCCGCCTGCCTAGACGTAACATCGGGGAAAAACAGCTGGGACTGCGAAAATCACTTATGGCCGGAGATACCTGCCTGTTAGCAGGCAGGAAAGTTATCGCCGAAGGCGATTTTCTTGAGGGAAATATAAAAATGAACAAATTTGAATATATCGCTAAAGACAAAAGTGGTAGTACTGTAACTGGTATTCTTGAAGGTGCTTCTGAAAATGAAGTAAGCGATATCCTGCATAAAAGGGATTTAATAGTTATTTCAATAAAACAGACGAAATCAAAGGCCGGTAAATCTAAAGATAAAAAAATAAAACTTGAGGATTTGGTAATTTTTTCCCGGCAATTAGCTACAATGATAGATGCGGGAATTCCGTTAGTTCAGGCTTTAAATATATTAGTTGAACAGGTAGAAAATGCTAATTTTAAGCAAGTAATAGTATCGGTTTATAAAGACCTTCAGGGTGGCATGAATTTTTGTGAAGCTCTTGCCAAACACCCAAACATATTTTCAGATTTATTTATTAATATGTCACGGGCAGGAGAAATAAGCGGTAAGCTTGATGAAGTTTTGGATAGGCTTGCAATTTATTTGGAGAAAACAGCTTCTTTAAACCGAAAAGTACGCTCAAGTTTAGTTTATCCTTCGGTTGTAGTTACTATGGCTATACTAATAACCGCATTGTTATTAATAAAAGTTGTCCCAACTTTTAAAAATATCTTTGATACATTGGGGGGGCAGCTGCCTTTGCCTACACAAATACTTATTGGAATAAGCGAAGCTGTTAGAAGATACCTTTTAGTAGTGGTAGGTATCTTTATATCTGCAGTAGTTATTTTTAAAAAATATATTAGCACAGAAAAAGGAAGGTTCAATTTTGATGTTTTTAAGTTGAGAATGCCTGTTTTAGGGCAGCTTTTTCAAAAAGTAGCTATAGCGAAATTTTCCCGTACATTCGCGACTTTGATAAAAAGCGGGGTTGCCGCTTTAAACGCTTTAGAAATTGTCGCTAAAACATCAGGGAATAAATTAGTTGAAAAATCAGTTTTAGCGGGGCGGGATGCTGTACGTTCAGGAGAGTTGATATCCGCGACGTTATTAAAAAATAAAATTTTTCCTTCAATGGTTTGCCGTATGATTGCAGTAGGAGAACAGACAGGGCAATTGGAAAAAATGCTTTCTAAAATCGCGGATTTTTATGATGAACAGGTTGATACGGCAGTAGCAGGGCTTACTAGTTTAATTGAGCCTATGGTTATAGCTTTTTTAGGTGTTGTTATTGGTGGAATTGTTATATCCTTGTTTTTGCCGATTTTCAAAATAACTGAGTTGATAGGAAAATAAAAAAAATAAAAAAATACTTGACAATAATAAACATATCTGTTATATTTTACATTCCCTGTTAAATGGGACTATTATTATGTAGGTTATAGATAAGAATAGTTGTGAAGATAAAACTAAAAGAATTGACAAGTCAGTATAAATAATAAAGTGACTTTAATGACGTTATAGATTTATAAAACGTCCCGGAAGTCTGGGGCGTTTTTTGTTCTTTGGATAATTTAATAGCCAAGCGAGGCCGACGTAATTCCACAGGGAATTATGGAGGTCAATTTTTTGAGGTAAGAATAAGAAAATGAATCAAAGAGCCTTTATACAAGCTTCCTAATTTTTCGGAGAGTCCGTCCGCCGCTTTAGGCGGCGAAACGAGACTTCTCCGGAATAAATATTTTTCGGAGAGTTTGATCCTGGCTCAGAGTGAACGCTGGCGGCGTAGATTAGGCATGCAAGTCGAGCGATCCGGCTGAGTTGACAGGTTGACCGTAAGGTTGACTTGAAGGCGAAGCCGTGATAGCGGCAAACGGGTGCGTAACGCGTGAGTAATTTACCTCTATGTCGAGGATAGCTTCGCGAAAGCGGAGGTAATACTTGATGTGTCCAGACCCCCATAAGGGGGACTGTGTAAAGGCTTCGCAAGAAGCCGTGTAGAGATGAGCTCGCGTCCTATCAGCTAGTTGGTAGGGTAACGGCCTACCAAGGCTTTTGACGGGTAGCTGGCCTGAGAGGGTGGTCAGCCAC
>JBDRLG010000016.1:0-8031 GCA_043813255.1 Candidatus Omnitrophota bacterium | reverse complement strand
ATTCCATCAGACAATAAATTCAAATGGCAGCGTTCCTTCCACGACCACATCATCAGAAACGATAAATTATTAAATAATATCCGTGAATACATTATTACTAACCCCGCGACATGGGATAAAGACGTTGAAAACCCTAATAATTTTAATAATATAAAATTAAATGAAAACTGTATAACCTCTAGCTGACCTTACTCCGCGGCTTCGCCGCTCCAAAAGCAGGTGAGCTTGAATGTTATAAGCAAAGATTAACAGGAAATATTTAGAAAAATAAATTAAAATAATAAAAAATTATGGTATAATTTATCTATTATGAGCCCAACTATATTTCGTGAAAAAGGATATAGATTTTATTTTCTATCAAACGAAGAAAGCCGTGTACATATACACATAGAATGTGAAGATGGTGAAGCTAAATTTTGGATAGAACCTATTATCGCATTAAATACATGTTATAAATTAAAGCCGCATCAATTAAACGAAATTCAAAGAATTGTGGAGAAGCATAAAAATGAAATTATTAAAGAATGGAAAAAATATTTTGGTAAGCGTTGAGAATATTACTCCTTTTGGCATCTGGATATTGGTGAAAGGCAGGGAATATTTTCTTAAATATAGCGACTATCCTTATTTTGAAAATCAAACTATCAAATCAATCCAAAATGTCAAGTTGCTGCATGAATTTCATTTGCACTGGCCAGATTTAGATGTCGATTTAGAGATAGATAATCTGGAAAATCCTGAAAAATACCCTTTAAAAAGCAAAATATAGCTCTTAACAAGTCAGCTCACCCGTGTTGCCAAAAAGTGATAAAAATATACATCTTTATCGAAAATTAGGGTATAATATATTCAAGAAGGATATTCTATATAAAAAATTGGCTTATTGAAACACTTAATGAAAATTGCTAGTATAGAAGAAAAGGAATTATAAAAAATATCTAATATTGAATATCTAAAATATGAGTCTGTTGCGAAATGCCTTCAAGCTGTCATTTTCCGACTTGTTCGGAGAATCCAGAAGCGTTTTATCGACGATATCCGTTAGCCTATGGATTGCCCGGACAAGCCGGGCAATGACAAAAATGGCATTTCGCAACAGTCTTAATATTATAAACTATGGAACGTATTTTAAGCGGTATGCGCCCGACGGGCAGGCTGCATTTAGGGCATCTTGTGGGAGCGCTTAGTAATTGGGTTAAATTACAAGAACAATACGATTGTTTCTTCATGGTCGCGGATTGGCACGCGCTTATGGGGGAATATGAAAATCCCTCTGTTTTATCGGAATCCGGCATTGATAATGTTATTGATTGGCTTGCGGCAGGAATAGACCCGGACAAAGCCACGTTATTTATTCAGTCGCAAGTGCCGCAGCATCTTGAATTGCACATGATATTTTCCTGCCTGACTCCATTGGGATGGCTGGAGAGATGCCCTACTTATAAAGAACAGCTTAGAGAGATTGCTACCCGTAATATAAATACTTATGGTTTTTTGGGGTATCCTGTTTTGCAGGCGGCGGATATATTGCTTTATAAGGCAAATAAAGTGCCGGTAGGAGAAGACCAATTGCCGCATCTTGAACTTACCAGAGAGATAAGCCGCAGGTTTAACAGTCTTTATAAAACGGATGTATTGCCTGAGCCGGGGGCATTGTTGACTTCAAATCCCCGTTTATTGGGGCTGGATAATAGGAAAATGAGCAAAAGCTATAATAATACTATTAATCTTTCAGATTCTCCTGAAATAATAAGGCAGAAGATATCCTCAATGATTACAGACCCGCGGAGAATCAAGCTTTTTGACAATGGGCATCCGGATATTTGCAATGTATATTCATATTATTCAACGTTTATCCCTAAGGTAAAAGAAGAAGTTTATGATTGCTGTAAAAACGCGCGAGTAGGCTGTACCGAGTGTAAAAAGAAAATGAGTGAGTACCTGATAAAAGAATTAGAGCCTTTTCATGAAAAAAGAAAACAGATTTGCAGTAAAAAATCAGTTATAATGGATGTGCTGGAACAGGGCAGGGTTAAAGCTGTAAAGTTTGCTTCTCAAACCATAAAACAAGTAAAGGAATCAATGCGTATAGGTTAAATATTATCTGTATGTCGGTAGCCGCAGCCTTTAGGTTGCGTTATCCGACGGACATTATACGCCCCGCCAAAGGCGAGGCGGCTACCATAGAAAAGATAGGGTTCTGTAAAATATATGAGTTATAAAATAAAATTAGAATTATTTGAAGGCCCTCTTGATTTACTTCTATACCTTGTAAGAAAAGACCACCTTAATATTTATGATATTCCTATCGCAGAGATAACCCAGCAATATATGCGTTATATGGAATTGATGCAGCTTTTAGATTTGAATATTGCCGGTGAATTTCTAGTAATGGCGGCTACATTATTGCAGATTAAATCAAAACTCCTGCTTCCTCCTGAAGAGAAACCGAAAGAAGAAGAGGATGATGCCGATGATCCTAGGGCGGAATTAGTCAGGAAATTGCTTGAGTATGAGAAATTTAAACAAATAGCTGAAGAATTACGGCAGAAAGAAACCAGCCAGCAGGAGATATTTAAAAGGCCGCCAAGAGTTGAGAATGATGTTAATATCCCTAAAGCAAATGAAACTTATTTTGAAGCTAGTATATTTGATTTGATAAATGCTTTTTCAAAAGCCCTTAAGGATATCCCAAAAGATTTATTTTATGAAGTAATCAAAGATGAATTTACCATAGAAGAAAAAGTACATCAGATTTTGCATTTATTGCTGGTTGAGTCTAATGTGAGGGTCTCCATTCTTTTTACCCGGGTAAAAAATAAAGTGGAGATAATCGTGACTTTTTTGGCTGTATTGGAATTAATTAAAATGAAAGAAATCGTAGCCCGGCAAACCAGTTTGTTTGAAGATATAGAAATCAGCAGAAATAAAGAAAACATCATCCCTTATGAAAAAAGAGACGCGCCAGAAACTGATAAAAAATGACCCATATAGGATAATTACGGCCCAGCCGGAATCCGACGACGATATAGTTCTAAACCTTTCGTTAAGGCCGAATTTACTGACGGAATTTGTAGGCCAGAAAGATATAGTAAATAATCTTAGAGTATGCCTGACAGCTACCAAAGAAAGGAATGAACCGTTAGAGCATGTGTTGTTTTCTGGCCCGCCGGGTTTAGGCAAGACTTCTTTGTCCTATATAATTGCCCATGAGATGGGCACAAAAGTTACCGCTACATCCGGGCCGGCAATTACCCGCGCCGGAGACCTGATTGGGGTGCTTACTAATCTGGAAAAAGGAGATATACTTTTTATTGATGAAATACACAGGCTTTCAAAGGTAGTTGAGGAATTCCTTTATCCTGCGATGGAAGGTTTCCAGATAGATTTTATTATTGATAAAGGCCCTTACGCGAAAACAATTAAATTTAACCTTAAGCCTTTTACTCTGGTTGCCGCTACAACACGCGCGGGGTTATTATCTGGCCCGTTGAGAAGCCGGTTCGGCATGTTTTATCATTTAGATTTTTATCCGCCGGAAGAGTTATTAAAGATAATCATGGATTCCGCGAATAAATTGAATATAAATATAGATGAAGAAGCCGCGTTGGAAATTGCCCGCTGTGCCAGAGGCACGCCCCGTATTGCCAACCGCCTTTTGCGCAGGATAAGGGATTATATGCAGGTACAAAAAATTAATAAAATAGATTTGGATACCGCTAAGAAAACATTAACCGAATTAGGTATTGATAAAGCCGGGTTAGATGATATTGACCGTAAAGTATTAAAGCTTATTTTAGAGACTTACGAAGGCGGGCCGGTTGGCGTAGAATCCCTGGCGGCAAGCTTAAATGAAGAAGTAGATACAATAGTAGACACAGTAGAACCCTATCTTTTAAAAACAGGTTACCTCAAACGAACTTCCCGCGGAAGGCTGGCTACGAAATTAGCCTTTGACCATTTCGGAATTAAATACAATAGAGACGAGCAGCAAAATTTATTTTAATATAGAGAAAAGGCCATGGAAGAAATGAAAAAAAACAATTCTTTAATTCGTTTGGCTTCAATCATGCTTTTTGTGATCGCGGGTATCTGCTTGTTAGGTGCTGGTATTGTTTTAATTCCGGGGGCGGTTGAAAATAAAGCAGAAGAAGGAATAGCGCTTTTTTGGGGCTTTGCTTTGGGGGGGATTTTATATTGTTTGATGGGTTGGGGGTTAAGGAAGCTTTATAAATGGGCGGGATTTTTAGTTATAGCTGTTTCAGCGGTAAATATAATTTCTAATCTTTTAATATTACGCGGCAACCCCATATCCCTTATAGGGATAATTATAAATACTGCTATAGGTTTTTTAGTTATAAGAGATTGGGAAGTTTTAAAATAAGATGATGAAAATATTATTACACGCCTGCTGCGCGCCTTGCCTGATACATCCGGCTGGGGAATTAAAATTAAACGGTTTTGAGGTAACCGCGTATTTTTATAACCCTAATATTCATCCTATAGCGGAATATAAGAATAGGCAGGCAGCGTTTAAGGATGTTGCTGTGATAGCGCCTGTAGAGGTAATTTACGAGGAATATAATCCGCGGGAGTTTTTTAATGCGATAAACCTTAAAGAAAATACGCCTGAAAGGTGTTTAGCCTGTTGGAGCTTAAGGCTTGAGCAAACCGCGAAATTTGCTAAAGAAAAAAAATTTGATTGTTTTACCACGACTTTATTAGTAAGCCCTTATCAGGACCAGCAGGCGCTTAAAGATATAGGTGATAGGATAGCCCGAAAAGTAGGGGTAGATTTCTATTACAGCGATTTTCGCCCGGGGTTCAGACAGGCGCATAAATTGGCAAAACAACAGGGGATTTATTGCCAGAAATATTGCGGCTGTATTTATTCAAAGATAGAAAGATCAAAAAACCGTAAACAGTAATCCGTAAATCGTAATTAGTAATTTTAAAATCTTTTATTACGAATTACTATTTACTGATTACGGATTACCGATTTTATATGGATATGAACCAGTTAGGGAAAATATTAATTATATTTGGCAGTATATTAATAGGGCTTGGAATCTTTTTTGTTTTTTTTTAACAAAATACCTTTTTTGGGAAAATTGCCGGGAGATATTTATATACAGCGGAAAAATTTCAGTTTTTATTTTCCGTTAACCACATCCATATTAATAAGCGTTATCCTTTCAGTGGTTATCTGGTTATGGCAGAAAAAATAAAACAAAAATACCTAAAAATCGGAATTATATGTTTTTTGTTATTTTTTATTTGTCAGCCTTATATATGCCGCGCGGATAATAATGCAAAAAACAAAATACGTGTCGCGATATTGCAGGATGCTAAATCCTTAACTCTTTGTGTGAGAGGTCCCTATCGGATTATTGAAGCGGATAATTTAAAAACATTATCAGCGGGGGAAAATTTAAAAACAACTGTGGCTGTGTCAAAAGGCGGGATTATTTTAGGGCGGGAGGAATTTAAAAATAGAGGTATTATTATTGAACCTCGAATATCCGAGGCAATAGAGATAAACGGCAGGCAATTTAGAGGGTATATAGAATTCATTTTGAAAGATAATGATTGTTTGCTGGTGGTTAATATTATTGAATTGGAAGATTATTTAAAGGGTATTTTATATCATGAAATTTCGCATTACTGGCCAGAGGAAGTCTTAAAAGCTCAGGCTGTAGCCAGCCGTACTTACGCGGTTTATCAGATGGAGCAAAATAAATCAAAAGAATATGATCTGACTTGTGATATTTATTCTCAGGTTTATGGAGGAAAAACATCAGAACGCTACCGCACAAATTTTGCTGTTGAGCAAACTAAAGGGCAGGCTCTTGTTTATCAGAATAAAATATTCCCCGCTTATTTTCATGCCACTTGCGCGGGAGTTACAGAAAACGCGGCTTTGCTGTGGGATATAAATATTAAACCATTAGAGGGTGGTTATTGCGGTTTTTGTTATGGCTCTCCCCATTATGAATGGCATTGCGTGTTGTCTTTGGGAGAGATTGCGGTAAAATTGAATAAATCGAAGTTTAAGGTAGATGGTTTGACAAATATTGAGATTATAGGCAGGGATAAATCATCCCGTATTAAAGAATTAAAGATGGTATGCCTGAAAGGTGATATTAAAATACCCGCCAAAGATTTCAGGAATATAATAGGCCCGAATATTATAAGAAGCACAAATTTTAATCTGGAAGTAGTTGATAGTGACGCGGTATTTGAAGGAGTAGGCTGGGGGCATGGTGTGGGAATGTGCCAATGGGGAGCTTATTTCATGGCTAAAAAAGGTTATAGATATAAAGATATTCTTAAACATTATTATCCCGGCAGTAAGATTAAATTATTAGCTAATAATTAAAAACCAAGAAAATTATAGTTCTTTCGTAAATATTGTGGACTTTAGCGCTCTCCCCCTTGTTTATTATTCTTTATTTGCTGAGGCATTCGCAAAAAAGTTTTTCGGCGGCTGCGGAACTCGCCCGTCGGCCCTTACGAGCCAGGACGGGCTCAAACAGTCCTCGCCGAAAGATTCCGAAAAACTTTTCCGCTCATAAACCAGCCTCTTAATGCAGCTAAAGAATAATAAACAAGGGCGTGAGTGAGCTTTCTGTATATCTAGTTATTTATCAAATAGTTACCATAATTGCTCCACAATATTCACGAATGACTCAAAATTATTTTTAAATTACGTTTTACTGATTACGGTTTACGAATTACGGCCATTTTTATATGAATCTTTCCAATTTTGATTATAATCTTCCTAAAGAATTAATCGCGCAGTATCCGGTTAAAGACAGGGATTCTTCTCGGCTTATGGTTTTAAACAGAGAGGATTCTACATTTACAGGTGCTGTTTTTAAAAATATAACTGATTATCTGCGTCTAGGGGACCTGTTAGTATTAAATAATACAAAGGTTTTGCCCGCGCGGCTTATTGGTTCAAGGCTAAGCGGGGGAAAAGTTGATATATTATTATTAGGCCATAAACAAGGCCTGACTTTTAACTCCGAAGCTCCTCTTAATATTGATACTCCTATTGACGGGATAAGATTTCGGTTTAAGGCTTTAATTAAGCCGGGAAAAATTAAATTAAATGAAAAGATAATATTCGCGGATAAAAATATTTACGCGCGGCGCAGCGCGAAAGATGAAATAACTTTTTACGCGCAAAGCCAGGAAGAAATATATAATCTTGGAGCTATGCCGTTACCTCCGTATATTAAAAGGCCTCCCAAGGAATCGGATAAAATTGATTATCAGACAGTTTATGCCGCTGTAAACGGATCAGTTGCCGCGCCTACTGCTGGGCTGCATTTTACAAAGGAATTAATCAATAAGATAGAGCAAAAAGGCGTTGCTATTGCTTATGTTACGTTGCATGTCGGGTATGCCACATTTAAGCCGGTAAAAGCCGAAGATATTACTCAGCATGTAATGGATTCCGAGTGTTTTCATGTCCCTGATGAGACATTAAGGGCTATTGAGCGCGCAAAATCCGCCAAAGCAAGGGTTATTGCTGTAGGCACAACAGCTTTGCGTTCTATTGAAACATATGCCTTAGGTAAAAAAGAGGGACAGACTAATTTGTTTATTTATCCGGGTTATAAGTTTAAGATAGCGGATTGCATTCTAACTAATTTTCATCTTCCGCGCACAACCTTATTTATGCTGGCTTGCGCGTTTGGGGGAGAAGAGTTTGTAAAAAAAGCTTATCAGCGGGCTATAGAAGAGAAATACAGGTTTTATAGCTATGGTGACGCGATGTTAATAACTTAAAAAAGGTTCATTCGTATTAATTGAGGGGTATTTGTTCTAACAAATACCCCTCAAACATTCTCGCTGTCCCAGTATTGTCGCTTCGCTCCACTGGGAGTCTGTTGCAAAATACCTCAAATTTGTCATTCTGCGGCTCGCCTCGCGGCGAAGCCGAGGGCTTGACCGCAGAATCTATAAAAATTTTATCGTCGATAATAGATCCTGCGCTTTCGCGCAGGATGACAGAAATAGAGT
>JBDRLG010000015.1:0-11278 GCA_043813255.1 Candidatus Omnitrophota bacterium | reverse complement strand
ATTCCATCAGACAATAAATTCAAATGGCAGCGTTCCTTCCACGACCACATCATCAGAAACGATAAATCATTAAATAATATCCGTGAATACATTATTACTAACCCCGCGACATGGGATAAAGACGTTGAAAACCCTAATAATTTTAATAATATAAAATTAAATGAAAACTGTATAACCTCTAGCTGACCTTACTCCGCCCCGATGTAACGTCGGGGCTCCGTAAGGCAGCTGATTTTATCGTTAGGAGGAATAAAAATGAATAAAAAAATAATGCGATTCCTAATGGTAGGGACAATATTAATCTTATCACCATTCGCAATAGCCCAGAATTATGATTCAGAACTTATGGAATACGGTATACAATTTAGCCCTCCAGCCGGATGGACGAAGGTAAAATCACAAGAAGCGAATACCGCCATTTATTTTAAACATCCGCATAATAAAGCAGCCATAACCATAAGTTACCCCAAACAGGTAAACCAATTATCCTTCCAAGGATCGCTTGCATTACTACGCATGAATACAAAACCGAAAGAAAAGAAAACCGAATTTCTTGGCGAGACTTGTTATGTGTTTGATATCGAACAAACTACTAATAAAGGCATAGAAACACTTACCAGAGATTATCAATTTATGAAAAACAATATTCGCTATTCCATCGATTATACTTCCAGTGTTGCTGATTTTAACAATTATTTGTCTGACTTTGAGAATGCTTTATTGACTTTTAGAATAATAGCTCCTAACCAATAAATCCCTTTTGACACAAGCCAAAATAAGATATATAATTTAATTATGATTAGCGAAATAGATAAAAAAATAATAAAAGAATTATCAGAAAAATATCATGCCAAGAGAGTTTTGCTCTTTGGTTCTAGCGCAGATCCTACTAAAGAAGGCCGCGATATTGATTTAGCTGTAGAAGGAATAGCTCCCAGAGACTTTTTTGATTACTATGGCGATCTGATGTTAAAGCTGTCTAAACCGGTCGATGTAATTGATTTATCTGAAACATCAAAATTTGTAGCTTTGGTAAAAAAAGAAGGCATTCTACTCTATGGCTAATTATAAAGACCGTATCAAAGCTGAATATGAAGCTATAAAATAAAATTATCTTGTAATATAATCAATAAAATGGTATCTTTAAATCAGAGGTGGAAAATGAAAAAACACTATCAATTACCTATTTTAATTGAGAAAGATGAAGATGGCTTTTATGTTGTAGAATGCCCTGTATTTAGTGGCTGTTACACCCAGGGTAAAACTATGGACGAGGCTTTAAAAAACATCCGAGAAGTAATTGCCTTATGCCTTGAAGAAAAAGAGAATGAACAAGCCCTTAAGAATTTTCACCCTCAAGAATTAATCTTCTCCACTTTATCGTATGCCTAAACTTCCATTAATATCCGCGAAAGAAGCTATAAAAGCATTTGAAAGAATAGATTATCAAGTTATTCGTCAACGGGGCAGCCATATTAGGATGCGTCATAAAATAAATACTAATAAACAACCTATAACCATACCTAACCATAAAACTCTGGGAAAAGGGCTACTGCGGAAGTTATTAAGAGACACTGAAATAACTATTGAACATTTTCTGGAATTAATAAAATAACTTTCTAATAACTCATCAATCCAGCGAATTTTACCTGCGCCCCTTCAGGCTTCGGTAAAACCGCTGATTTTTATGTTATCTGCAAAAAATAAATCAAAAATAAAAATAATCCAATAAAAAATTACAATAATCCCTGCCTTACCGGCAGGCAGGCTGTAGGGACCCCGCCAAGGCGGGGGTGCCCTCTAATAAATACAATATAATCATTACTCAATAAACCATAAAATAAAATTGCACAAAATTAACCGTGCAAGTGATAACCATAAAGAATTCTAGAATTCTAGACGCTATACGTAATTTGTTGTAAATAATATAATTCGGTAACAAATATTTCTCTGGAGGAGCGCTGTTTAGGAAATATTTGTTGCGTAACTTGTTATTGTAGCCTTAGTTAGATACAGCGTCTTATTATTTTTTATTATAATAAATTATAACTTTTTACGGCAATTACAAACTTCGTATATTAAATGTTAGATGAAAAAATGAATAAAACTAAAAAACAATTACTGGTTGTTTGGATAACGGGAATATTATTTTTCTATTTAATATTTACATTAACCGGAGAAACAATATAAAAATACAAGCTATTAAACGCGGCATAATATTTTCATCCAATATCCCTATCTTAGGACTATTGATTATGCTTTTTTTAATGGATAAGTCTTTTATAGCAGGATGCTTTCTGGCGGCTTTAATTCCGATTATTCAAACCGTAATTGCAAAGACCGTTTCTCAGAAATACCTGATAGAAAAACAGAATTCCCCATCAAGATAATTAACGCTTCAATAATCTAATGCCTGAAATGCCTTACGCCGGTAAATACCATGGGGATTTTGTATTTATCCGCGGCACTGATTATTTTAGGATCGGCGATAGATCCGCCGGGTTGGATGATTGCTTTTATTTTGAATTTAGCGGCTAATTGTATTGCGTCTTCTTTTGGGAAAAAGGCGTCTGAGGCCAAACAACTGCCTATTGCCAGTTTGCCTGCTTTTTTGGTAGCAATAAATACTGAATCAACTCTAGACATCTGGCCCGCGCCTATACCAACGGTCTTTGTGCCTTTGGTTAAAACAATCGCGTTGGACTTTACGTGCTTGGCTATTTTCCACGCAAAAAGAAGCGATTCCATTTCTTTTTTGGCGGGCTTTTTCTTGGTAACTATTTTTAAATTGTTCTCATCTAAAGTAACACTGTCTTCTTCCTGAAGTAACAACCCTCCCCAGACTTTTTTAAAATCCATGCCTTTGCTTTTTTTTAAAAGATCCGGCAATTCTAACAACCTGAGGTTCTTTTTAGTCTTCAACAGGCTTAAAGCTTCTATACTGAACTTAGGGCAGATAATACATTCCAAGAATCCGCTTTTTTCAATTAACTTTGCCAAATTTAAATCTATCT
Organism: Candidatus Omnitrophota bacterium; assembly: GCA_043813255.1. GTDB lineage: Bacteria > Omnitrophota > Gorgyraeia > Gygaellales > Profunditerraquicolaceae > JBDRLG01. The sequence goes on along the minus strand of JBDRLG010000015.1, from coordinate 8,264 downwards.
GCCGGTTTACGCTTACAATCCCTCCAAAAGCGGAAAGCCGGTCGCAATTCCAGGCGTCGCGGTATGCTTTAAGCAAATCTTTATTTTCCGCCGCGCCGCAGGGATTATTATGTTTAATAAATACTACTGCCGGAAGGTCAAATTCCTGGGCAATATGGATTGCCGCGTTTAAATCTAGGATATTATTAAATGAAAGTTCCTTTCCCCAAAGCTGTTTTATATTGGCTAATCCATGGATTTTATTTTGCTCTCTATAAAAAGCCGCTTTTTGATGAGGGTTTTCTCCATAACGCAAACCCTGTATTTTGGAAAAAGACAAATTTAATTCCTCTGGCAATAATTCTACTGGCTCAGGATGAAAATGATTTTTTAAATAACTATGAATTACACTATCATAATGGCTGGTTAATCTGAATACCTCAACAGCTAAATCAGTTAACAACTCAACAGGAAGGCTGCCGTTATTTTTACGCAACTCTTCTATAACCTCGTTATATCTTACGGGATTACACACTACCGCTACTGACCTGCTGTTTTTTGCCGCGGAACGCAGCATGCTCGGGCCACCGATATCAATATTCTCAATTACTTCTTCAATAGAAACTCCCTTTTTGGCAATTGTTTTCTCAAAAGGATAGAGATTTACTACCACCATATCTATAGGCCCGATATCCTGCTTTTTTAATTGTTCCATATGCTCTTTATTATCACGCAGGGCTAATAATCCGCCGTGTATCTTAGGATGCAGTGTTTTTACTCTGCCGTCGAGCATTTCAGGAAAACCAGTATATTCGGATACCTCTTTTACAGCTATGCCATTATCTCTGAATAATTTTGCCGTGCCGCCGGTAGAAAGAAGCTCTACGCCGAACTTAACCAGCTCTTTTGCAAAATCTATTATCCCTGTTTTATCTGAAACACTAATCAACGCGCGCTTAATCTTAACCATTACTATTCCTCATTCTTAAGTTATTCTGCAGATCATTTATTCTGTCATTCTGCGGCTCGCCTCGCGGCGAAGCCGAGGGCTTGACCGCAGAATCTATTCAACTACTAAATCATCACTGTATAAATCTTTCCGTTCTTGATCCTGCGATCAAGTCGCAGGATGACAACTGCGATCGGGCCTGTCCTGAACTCGATTCAGGATCGCAAGATGGCCAATAATAAAACTTATTTATTACACCTAAAAACCATATAATCCCCGTCCTGCACGATATATTCTTTCATCTCAAGGCGGATATGATTATTTGAACGCGCGCGGGACAAACTGCCATCAGCTATTAAATCGTTGTAGCCGGTAACTTCGGCGCGGATAAAACCCTTTTGTATATCTGAATGAATAGCTCCCGAAGCCTCCCAAGCATTATCCCCTTTTTTAACCGGCCATGCGTGCGAGTCTTTATCGCCCGCGGTAAAAAAAGATATATAGCCAAAACTATAGTAAGCGGAAAATAATAATTTATCCTTATCTTCAATTTCTTCGGCTTTAGCCAAATACACAGGCTTTATTGTCAACAGGCTGTATCCGGAAATTAATTTTTTCTCATCTTCAGACAAAGCAACCTCATTAAGAAACTGCTCTTTATCTAATTGCTCTTTGAACCTCGCGAATAAACTCTTTTCCACCGCCTCAGTAGCGCGTTCAAGGCGGGTTTCAACAAATTCAATATCATTTACGATTATGTCTAATTTGGAATTTTCCGGGCAGATAATCCCGTCTACCTCTTGTAATTTCTCCACGGCAGTAATAATCTCCGCCTGAATATAAACTTTTTTCCCTGCATTAAACATTTTCTGCAAAGCATCAACCCGCGGGTCTACGATATTAGCTTTGCCCGCGCTTAATCCATTTATACCAAAAATTCCAATTTTCATTCTCTATTCCTTTCTTAATTATTATTTGGTTAAAAAACAGGCAAATTTAATTAGTTAATACTGAAAAAGTATTATTACTATGATTACACCGATTTCATGCTGAAGGCAGATCCGCCTACGGCGGAAAAAAACAGATTACATAGATTAAAACAGCGCCAAATTTGTATCTGTGTAATCTCTTCGGGAATCTGTGCCCCGACGTAACATCGGGGTTGCTGGGTTTTTCAGCAATAACTAATTATATACTGAAAAAATACAGGGTCAAACGGTTTCTTTACAATAGGCTACTTAAAGACTAAATACTATTCTAATTTATCTAAATTTATACTTCTCTATCAATTGAGGAATTATTACTTGGGAATCGGCAACTAAACCTGCTTCACTTTCATCAAAAAGGAAAGGCCTTAACACATCGGCTTGGCTCTTTAATTCTGCTTTTGAAAATCCTGATATTCTATCAGATATAACTTCCATAGGGTCTTTTTTAAATCCAAGCGAATTCAAAATACTCCTATCTATGGGATATTTATTTGACAACATAAACATAATATCATAAATATGCCTGCCTCTTTCTTTTTTAGTAAGAGCATCTATTTTATCCGCGAATAAAACTCCTTTATCTGTACATATACACGGATATAATTCTCCAAACCCTGAAATAACCTCTGCTTCATTTTTTATTTTATATTTGGGCTTATTAGTTTCAATCTTTATAACAATACCTTGTTTTTTTGAATATTTAGACGCGGCTTTGTATGTTTTCTCCACCTCGGGAAAAATCAATTTAGAAACATATAAATTACCCCAATGAGCAAATCCTATCAGGACTTCTATGCCTATTCTTCCTAATTCAAGTTTTATTTTTTTTAAAAGCCCTTCAAATTCTCCTTTAGTTATAGAATTAGCATTGAAATCTAAATCTTCAGAAAATCTTTTCAGGCTATGTAACAGCCGCAGATAAGTCCCTCCTGTAAAATAAAGTTTTTTTCCCGGTTCAGTTTTATAGATTTCTTTTAAGATAATAACCTGCAAATATTCTCTTAAAACCCCGCGAATTTTCGTATAAGGCATCCCCCTTGATTTAGCTTGCTCTATTAAAGATTCATAAGTAATCATAAAAAGACTCCTTTAAATTAATATTATACAACTTTGCGTATTTATTCATTTTTTTAATTTTAAGTTTAAAAATGATGTCTTTATCTAATCTTTCTTCTTTAAGGCTAAATTTTTTGTTATGATACGATTTAAAATAGATGTAATCAACAAGCGCTTTTTCAGGTTCCGCGATAAAAATATCAAAACCCGCTTGTTTGTCTACATAATACCCTGTAAAAACATCTGCCTTAACCGTACGGTAAAGAAAAAGCCCGTGTTTATTTTTAAACCGCCGCGTAGGCTTAGTAGTAATAGAAGTTACAGCCATTGCCACCTCAGGTATAATACTATAATTGGATAAAGCCGTTTCCAAAGAAACATAAGATGGGCTATAAAGTTTATTCGCGACATACATATCAGGAATAATATATTCTTTAGGATATGAAAGTTCATATAACCCTTTTTTTAACGAACAAACCCATCCTCTATTTTTCCATCTATATAGCACCCTTTTAAGGCTATCTCTTTTCTCATCCGGATAAAATAATAAAACATCCTGAAAGGTAAAAAGATAATACTTATTGTTTTCAAGTGTTTTATACAAGTCATTAAAATTCATTTCAATTAGTCCCTCTTTTTGTCTACCTACTGAAATAAGTATACGCTAACTACAAATATTTGTCAAGGGAAATTCTTAAGGATTTTGAGGTAACCTCGAAGAGCGGCCTATCCTGACCGTAGTATCGGGAGGAGAGATCAAGGATTATTAGTTTATTCCAGATAAGTATAAATCTTGCCTTTGTAATTACGCAGGACGTATTTGCCTTTTGCCTGAGAAAGGATATAGTTCGGGCCTACGGGGATTTTTCCGCCGCCTCCCGGGCCGTCTATAACATAGGTGGGGACAGCGTAACCTGTGGTGTGTCCGCGCAGTTTCTCCATGATATTTATTCCTGTTGCTACAGGCGTCCTGAAATGCTGTGTTCCTCTGACCGGATCGCACTGATAAATATAATAAGGCCGGACTCTTATGCGCAGGAGTTCCTGCATTAATTTTCTCATAATATAAGGCCTGTCATTAATGCCTTTTAACAAAACAGTCTGGCTGCCTAAGGGTATCCCCGCGTCTGCCAGCATATCACAGGCTATTTTACAGCGTTTTGAAATCTCTTTAGGATGATTAAAATGTATACTCATCCATATTGGAGAATATCTTTTCAGCATATTTACTAACTTAGAAGTAACGCGCTGTGGCAGAGTTACCGGGATTCTTGTTCCGATGCGCAAAAATTCCACATGAGATATGGCGTGTATCCTTTGAATCAAATTTTCCAATACATCATCTTCTAATAGCAGCGGGTCTCCTCCGGATATGAGGACATCCCTGATTTTTCTATTTGATTTTATATATTCGATGGCTGAATCAAAACGAGAACTTGAAACATCTTCTTCCTGAACATGGTCTCCAACCAATCTTCTTCTTGTACAATGCCTGCAGTACATAGCGCAATGTTCAGTGGCTAACAATAAAACCCTGTCAGGATACCTGTGAACAAGATGTTTTGCGGGAGAATCCCTGTCTTCAGCGCAAGGATCAGCCATTTCATGAGGAGAAACTACAAACTCACTACCTACAGGCACTGATTGCCTTCTTAAAGGACAATTCGCGTCTGCCTGATCAATCAACGTAGCCCAGTATGGAGTCATTGTTAAAGACAACCTTCCAACAGCTTTCTTTAACCCCTGCTCTTCTTCGGGGGTTATTTTTATTACCTGCATAAGATCATCTTTTGTGCATATCCTATGCTTTATCTGCCAATGCCAATCTTCCCAATCTAAAGGATTTACTTCTTTATATAAACTGATTTGCTGATAATCGGGATTTTTCTTTGAAGGCTTTGTATTCGGCGTAATAATATACTGTTGTTCTTTAAGGTTATCAACCGCTACTATGTTCGTCAATTTATCTATCCCCTCCTTCGCTATTTATTAGGCTACTTTTATTTTCTTTTTAGAAAAAGAACGTTCATAAGCGGTAGTTAATATTGAATTAATAAGGTCTTCAAATTTCATTCCCGCGGCATAAGCCATAATTGGCAAATTCGATTCTTTAGGATCAAGCCCCGGCAATGGGTTTATTTCCAGTACATAAGGAATATTATTTTTGTCCAAACGGATATCTGTACGGGATATATCAAGACAGCCTATAGCATGATGAGTCTTCAACGCTGTTTGTTTCACTAATATCTCTGTTTCTTTATCCAGCCTCGCGGGGCAATGAAAAGCAGGATTTAACCCCAAATCGCTATTTCCCTGAAACTCTTTCATTCTCCAGCTGTAAAAATACTCCCCGCTTTTTACACATTCGGAAAAATCAATTTCTAGTATAGGCAAAACAGTAATATTGCTATTGCCCAGAACTCCGACAGTTAACTCTTTGCCTTCAATGAACTCTTCCGCCAGCACATCCTGCTTATAAACGCTTTTTAATTCTTTAATTTTTTCAAATAAACCTTCTTTACTTTCAACAACATTGGTTTTATTTATTCCTTTTGCAGAACCTTCGCAATTCGGTTTTACAATAAGAGGAAATTTTAATTCAGGGTTTAAATTTTCCGTGCCTTTCACAAAAAGCTGAAAATTAGGTGTAGGGATATTGTCCGCTTTTAATATCTTTTTGGTAAGCCCTTTATTAAGCGCTAATGCCAGAGAAAAAGTATTGGACCCGGTGTAAGGAACATCCAAATAATCCAGAATCGCGGGAATTTCTGATTCTCGAAGCCTGCCGGCTTTTCCTTCCGCCATATTAAAAACAATATCTATTTTATTTTTTTTAAAATAATCAAAAATATCCGTCCCGCAGACATTAACAGCCTCTGCCTCGTGGCCTTTTAACTGTAAAGCATTAATAACCGCATTAATAGTCTCTTGAGAATCAAATTCAGAAAAATAATCGGGAGGCTTTGAACTGTCTTTTTCTTTTAGGTTATAGGTTAACGCAATTTTCATTCCGTTAATACCCTCTTAATTCAAGAAAATCACCTTGAATAATAAATATTCGGGCCTTTTTTAGTAGTTGAAAATGTTTCATGCTTTTAGAGATGCTTTCCCACACCATAAATTATGCCTTTCTAAAGCGTAATTTAAAATCTTTCCAATAAGCTGCTCGTAAGTTATCCCTGTCTGTTCCGCGACAATTTGGAAGGTATCTTCAGTAGATAAAGAAGGCAACGGGTTTATTTCTAAGACATAAGGATTACCCTCATTATCTACTCTAAAATCTACTCTGCCAAAATCACGGCACTCCACCGCTTTATAAGTCCTTAAAGCTATATCTGAAATTTTTCTGCTTAATTCGCTGGAAATACGCGCGGGGCAAATATATTCCAGCCTGTCCGACGTAATACGCGCAAAAGTATAAAATTTATCATTTAACTTAAGCTTACCATCTATCTTAATTTGAACTATTGGCATTACTTCGATATTTTCATTGCCAATGATAACCACAGTAAATTCCTGCCCGGAAATAAATTCTTCCACAAGCGCGGGTTGTTTATACGTATTTATAATATATTCCGATTGTTTTTTTAATTCTTCCATATTTTCAACACGCGAATTTTCAGTCAACCCCTTAGAAGAACCTTCAAATCTGGGCTTTACAATAAGCGGAAATTTTAAATTCTCTTCAATATTAAATACATCTGAATTTTTTATTTCAAAAAATTTCGGCGTGAGGATACCTTCAGAGATAAAAATCCTTTTTGCCATAATTTTATCCAAAGTAAGAGCTAAGGTTAAAGCGTCTGCTCCTACAAAAGGGATACCCGCCATTTCCAATAAAATAGGAACCTGCGATTCCCTGTTTCTACCGCTAAGCCCTTCGGAAATATTAAAAACTATATCTATATCATCAAGATTATTTATTTTTTCAAGAAGGTTAGTGACATTGCCTATCTTTTTTGTCTTGAAACCCTGTGACTTAATTGCATCGGCAATTACATCTATTGTGGAAGGATGATCAAATTCGGCATTAGCGTCTGGAGGGTCTCCTTCTTTAAATTCATATTCTGTCTTTAAATCATATGTTAATCCGACTGTCTTCATTGCCTGTTCTTTCTTTATTTTGCCAAAAAATAAGGGCTCGTTATTTCCTTGAGCCCTATACTTCTTATTTATATTTTCAATTTATTTTTATCCTCCAAAGGACATAAAAAATTATTATGAAATATTTTTATTACGCTAATTTTTTATCATAACGCGCTATATTTGTCAAGCTTTTTTGATTAATTTTAATCCTGTTATTTTCCGACGGCAATCCAAAGTTCTATTAATGCCTGCCGGCCAGCAGGCGGGAAACATTTAAATTGATATTTTATTACGCGAATTCAATCTTTCCGCGCGCAGCCAGATTATCTCCCAATATAATAACTGCCCCCAAAACTCCTTTGATTGAAAGCGCGAAATCTAAAGCTTTAGTAAAATCTTTTCCCGATTGGACGCGGTTACAAACTGTTGTTGCCGCGGCATCTGCCAAAAAAGCGTTTTTTGCCAATATTACAACGCTGTCAGCACAGCCAAAGCTTAAAGAATGCCCAATAGTCCCGCTGGAACAACATATTCCCATAGGTGTATCTCGCGGGTTTATTTTTAATTTTAATCTATTTGATAATTTCGAATCTCCCGCGTATATGCCTATATTTCTTGTTTTGCTGATTTTTAAAAAAATATCTCCGCCGTTTTCTATAATTATTTCCTTCATCCCCGCTTTTAATAAATCCCTGCCCAGAGTCTCGGCAATTGCCCCTGCAACACAAGCCATAGGCCCAACATCTGCCAAGGCGGATGCGCGGCTCATCTTTCTTACTATTTTAGGGGCCTTTAGTTCTACTGTTATCGGCTTAAGAGTAGTTAAAAACCTCTCATCCTTGTATATATACTCTTCTATTTGCTTTCGGGAAAACTTGATTTTTTCTGTGATAAAGGCTCTATCCGCCTTTTTATCAGTAAGGATTTGCAAATCAGTCTGGCCGATTGTTATTTGGGAAGAAAATAACCCCGCAGGTTTAATCCAGCCGCGGTAAAAACGCTTCTGGTATTTATCTGTTTTCATTTTTATGTTTTTATTCTATATTATTACTGTCCAAATCAGTGTCATTCAGACTGTGTCGTAATTGCGTTTCCGGTAGCCGCTCCGTAAGCGGAGCGTTTTACCAGCGTCGGAAACGCAACCTAAAGGTTGCGGCTACCGCGTTAAAATATGGATTGCGACACAGTCTGAATGACACGCTATT
>JBDRLG010000014.1:0-9955 GCA_043813255.1 Candidatus Omnitrophota bacterium | reverse complement strand
ACTTCATAATTACCGCTGTCTCCATATCCAGGATTTGCCGTAAATGTACTGCCATCAAAACTCATCCAGCCATTTAATCCTTCTGCTGTTATCGTTACTGTATCCCCGTCTGGATCAATGGCACTTACTGCAAAACTTAATTCATTGCCTTCGTCCACACTCTTATTTCCTATTAACGCTAATTCCGGTGCTTGATTCACTTCTCCAACTGCTATTGATATTACTTCACTATCCTGCAAACTTCCATCACTGGCTGTAAATGTAACATTGTAATTACCGCTCTCTCCATACCCGGGATTCGCGCTAAACATACTACCGTCAAAACTCATCCAGCTCTCTAACGGGCTGGCAGTTATTATTACTGTATCTCCATCAGGATCACTGGCACTTACTACAAAACTTAATTCATTGCCCTCTTCTACGCTCTTATTTCCTATTAACGCTAATTCCGGTGCTTGATTCACTTCTCCTACTGCTATTGATATTACTTCACTATCCTGCAAACTTCCATCACTAGCGGTAAATGTAACATTGTAATTACCGCTCTCTCCATACCCGGGATTCGCGCTAAACATACTACCGTCAAAACTCATCCAGCTCTCTAACGGGCTGGCAGTTATTGTTACTGTATCTCCATCAGGATCACTGGCACTTACTACAAAACTTAATTCATTGCCTTCGTCCACGCTCTTATTTCCTATCGAAGCTAATGACGGTACACGGTTTACATTTTCTACTGTTATTAACATAGTCTCACTATCCTGCAAACTTCCATCACTGGCGGTAAATGTAACATTATAATTACCACTCTCTCCATACCCGGGATTCGCGCTAAATATACTACCGTCAAAACTCATCCAGCTCTCTAACCCGCTGGCGCTTATTGTTACTGTATCTCCATCAGGATCACTGGCACTTACTACAAAACTTAATGTTCTGTTCTCTTCTACACTCTGATTTCCTATCGGGCTTAATTCTGGAGCATGGTTAGTCACAATATCGGATATAGTAATAATTCCATTTTCAATACTCAAGGGGACCGAAACAGCATCTGGGCTTGATGCGCTATAATTTGTCAATGTTAATGCCGTATTTCCTATTGAGGATGAAGATAAAATATCAAAAGTAACTTCTGCCAATACGCCGTCCAAAATCAAAAAATCATTCAATCCAAAAACAACAAACCTTACAACTCCGCTTTCATTGCCATTAATTGTTACACCTTTACTGGCATTTAATGCCGCCGGGCCAGCTTTTCCTTCTTTAAACGCCAAATCAGCAGAACTGTATTGAATACGGAAACTTATAGCACTAACCCCTTGATCAGGCGAAGGGGTAAAATTTACAGGGATAGTAACTGTTGTTGAACGGTTCCCTGATCCAGAACCTGCTGAAAGAATTGCGGGCTCTGCCGCTTCAGATCCTGCAGCAAATAAGCATAAGAAAAAAGTTATAGCAGTTAATAATAAAATTACGCTTCTACGATTGCTTGAAATTCCCCAGATGTCTTTTATCTTTTTCATTTTTTTCTCCCGCTCTTAGTTAGCAAAAAAACAAAAAAACCCTAAGGCAATTTTGGTAACCTTAGGGTTAAATAAATATTTTCGCCTAGTTGGCAACGCGGCCTACCTCAGTTTTTATACCGAGACACCGTCGCTTTGCGTCCTCAAGTTACCTTGAGTTTGCCTTTTACAAAAAGGTTGAAATTAAATTGTCAATAGTTCAATAAAACTTTAACTAAAAATTTATTATCATCTTCTCTCTCTCTCTTATTTAAATTATACCCTATAGTTTATACCTATTTCCAGCTTATTTCTTCAAATCAAGAAAGCGTTTTCAAAAAAACAAAAAACCCTAAGGCAAACCTTAGGGCATAATTACACAATCTAATTATCTTCTTTGGCAATGCAGCCCCCCGACGAACGAAGCAACGCCGGGCCTGTCACTTTGCGCCCCCAAGTTACCCTGAGTTTGCCTTTTTCAACTATATACTATGTCAAAAGTGCAAAAAATCAACCGATATAAAAATATAACATATTTAGAAGCTCTTTTCAAGATACTATATAAATATAGGTAAATAATGCAGGGTCTTGAAAAACCAATAAACTTGTTAATACCTAGTTAAAAATTAAGCACCATGCCATCATACGCGGCAATTACTTCTACTTTTAATTTTCTGGATAATTCTTCTGCCTGTAGATGAGGCTTAGCCCTAAGCATAGTCATGCCAAAATGAGTAAGGACTACTTTTTTAGGCCTTATCTCTTTAATTAAATTTTCAACATCTCTAAGGGATAAATGGTAGATATCTTTGCGGGGTTCAATTAAAACCACACTAACAATTAATATATCTGACTTATAAAAAGAAGAAAGGCTCTTAAAATATTGCGTATCCATTATTAAAGAAACCGTTGTATTTTTAATCTTAAACTTTATGCCATAAGTCTCTACCGGATGAACATGCTTTATAGATGTTTGAAATTTAAAATTCCCCGCGCAACATTTCTTTTTGCTCTTTAATATCTCTATCTTTTCAGGGAGCTTCCTTGCATATTTTAATATCACCGGGTCATCGGTTAAAGCATCCTGAGGGCAAAACACAATTCCTCTCTTTTTAAACCCTCCTTCAGTCATTGCTTCAATCATTACATTAATATCATTAGAATGATCCAAATGGCGGTGGGTAAGAATAATCCCATCCAGTTTAGAAACGTCTAATTTTGGCCTGCTTAAAGCGCAGCGCACAATACTTCCCGGGCCCGGGTCAACCAATATATTAGTATTAGATGAACTAATCCAAATGCCTGCTGATGAACGTAATTGTTTTATCATCACAAAACGCGCACCGGCAGTCCCTAAAAATTTAATAAAATTGGTTTTATTAATTTCTATTTCTGATTTTTGCATATTTTCTGTCCTATTTAAACCATTTTTTCTTTAATTCTTCATTAATAGCCTGTATCTGGCTATAATTAAGCTGCTGTTTGAAAGAATCACTGTTTGTTTGCATGGATTCATTCCTATTTTCATTTGCCGGCTTTAAAAATTCATTCACGCTTAACGGCTTAGCTCCGTATATTTTAGCAAAACAGGCTATTTCCCTATCATCAGAAACAACGATAATATTCTTTTTATTTTTCGCGCGCTCTATTATCTGTTTTATTTTATCATCGGCAGTTTCATCATAAGAAAAAATAACCCTTATCTCATTTATATACTGCCCCAGTTGTGGTTCATTAATAAAACCGTCAAAGACAACAATTATTTCGTTTCTTAAACTTCCACAGAGTCTTTTTGTTTTAATAATATCCAGAAGGGCAAACAAAGAACTTCTTGTTTTTCTACGAACGGCGCTGCCGAACTGAGGGTGATTTATGATGTTGTAACCGTCTATGACGAACTGTAAAGACATAAATTAGTCCTCCCAAGGCTCCATACACCAAAATAAAAGAAAAGTTTAAAAGAGACATAGCAAACGCCAAGTCCTTACTCACACAAGCCTTGCTGAAAAAATATATCGTGGTAGCATCCCTTAGCCCCAATCCGCCGATAGAAACAGGCAGCAGGGTAATCGCGCCAATAATAGGCAAAAATATAAAATAGTACATGATATTAATTTTTACTCCTAAAGCCAGGCCTATGAGATAAAACACTATCGGTGAAATTGACTGAATAAAAATGGATATAATAATGTTATAAATAATTATTTTCTTGTGATTCCTAAAATAATGTATCTCCTGATGAAGATTTCTTATGATTTCTTTTATTTTCCCGGCATTAGGAGTATGTAAAAATTTATTTATTTTTGAATAAATAAAACTATTGAATAACACCAATAAAACGCTGCATAATATTAATGTTATAACGGCTACGGATAATAACACTGCCCTATCCTGAACAAATCTCCATCCAAAAATAACCGCCAGCAGAGAAAGAAGCACTAACCCTATATAACCGCTTAATCTGTCTAAAAAAACAGTCGCGACTACTTCTTTAGGCTTCTTAGTATGCGCGGCTAAATCCACAGTACGAATAAAATCTCCGCCTATTGTAGACGGCAGGAATAAACTAAAAAATATCCCCCCGGAAAATGACATAATTATTCTTTTCATGGACAAATGTATCTTTACAGCTTTAAGCAGCATTTCCCAGCGAAAAAGACCTAACAGGTAATTTCCAAAATAAACAATAAACGCAAAGAATAGCAGCATTTTATCCGCGTTCTTTATTAACTCAAATAAGGTCTTTCTGTCTACCTGCCTAAACAAAAAAATCAGGATAAAAATACTTATCGCAATTCTTAAAAAAATCGCCATTATTTTTTTAAAGGTTCCCATTTATTCGCCCTTTAGGCTTTTACGGTATGGGAAAGCATAAAACACTTTCCCAACCACTGAAAATTTCACTAAAATTAATCTAAAAAGTCATCCCGCCTTGGCGGGATTTTCTTGCCTGTCAATCTCTCAAAAGCTTCCAGATATTTACTGCTTGTCTTTATTATAATTTCTTCCGGCAATTCAGGAGCTGGGGGTTTCTTTTGCCAATGAATACTTTCCAGATAATCCCTGACGAATTGTTTATCAAAACTTACCTGTGCCTGCCCAGGATTATACTGGCCGCTTGGCCAAAAACGCGACGAATCAGGAGTCAATACTTCATCTATAAGCATAATACCCGCGGATTCATTATCTTCTCGCTCAGATTGATCCACGGATATACCAAATTCGAATTTTGTATCCGCGATAATAATTCCTTTATCTTTAGCGTATGCGCTGGCCTTTTCATAAATAGCTATGCTTATTTCTTTTAATCTCTCCGCGATTCCTCTTCCCACTAAATCCTCAACATGCTTCTGATTCACATTAATATCATGCCCAATGTCTTCTTTGGTAGAAGGTGTAAATATTGTTTGCGGCAATTTAGCTGATTCTTTCAACCCCTGAGGCAGTTTTATTCCGCATACTGTCTGGCTGGATTTATACTCTTTCCATCCTGAGCCGGAAAGATAGCCTCGAACAATGCATTCAACGGGAAACGGTTTGGTTTTCTTAACCAGCATCGAACGGCCAGAAAGAATAGATTTATATTTTTGCAGATTAGAGGGATATTCACGGACATCAGAAGTAATCAAATGATGCGAAACAATATCTTTTAGAAAATCAAACCAAAAACAGGAAATACTGGTTAAAACTTTTCCTTTATTAGGTATGCCATTTGGCAGGACAACATCAAAACAAGATATTCTGTCAGTAGAAACAATCAATAGTTTATCTTCTAAATCATAAACATCTCTTACTTTCCCCCGCCTGAAAAGTTTTAAATCTTTAAAATCAGTATATAATAAAATACCCTTATCCATTTATCCCAAATTTTGCCTGCCGCAGGCAGGCATTAGCAGTTTAATACCCTGCTTAATTTAGTGAAGCTCCCCGGACTAAAGTCCGGGGCTTCCTCCTGAGCAGAAAAAACAATACAGCATTCATCTCCGGTTTTAAAACCGGAGATTTCTGTCAAAGGATTAAAAACTATATAATTACATAATAAACTCTTGTCATTACTGTCCAAATTAGTGTCATTGCGAGCGGAGCGAAGCAATCTTAACGACGGAAGATTGCCCAGGACTAATCCTGAGAAATTCTATAAATTTAGGACTTTAACCGTTTTTGTAACGCCTTATATTCAGCCCATAATTCTACAGGCAAATCCTTCCCGAACATCTTAAAAAATTCTTCTATACGTTTTAATTCCTCTATCCATTCCTTCTTATCTATATCTAATAGTTTTTTCATTGTTTCTTTAGAAAACTCAAGCCCATTAAGATCTATATCGGATATCTTTGGCATATATCCTATAGGAGTCTCTACCGCGCCGACTTTATTATTACATCTGTCTAATATCCACTCTAAAACTCTCAAATTCTCTCCATATCCCGGCCATAAAAATTCCCCTGACTTATCCATCCTAAACCAATTAACATGGAAAATTTTAGGCTGATTATATATTTTCTTTCCGATATTCAGCCAATGTTTAAAATAATCCGCCATATTGTACCCGCAAAAAGGAAGCATTGCCATGGGGTCGCGCCGGACCTCTCCGACTTTTCCTACCTGCGCGGCAGTACGCTCAGAAGACATAGTAGCTCCCATAAAAACTCCATGCTGCCAATTAAAAGCTTCATAGACTAATGGAGCTAAATGCGCCCTGCGGCCTCCGAAAACAATCGCGGAAACAGGTATACCGTGATGCTGTTCAAGACGGTAAGACGCTGAAGGACAATTTGTTATAGGAGCTGTAAAACGGCTGTTAGGATGTGCCGCTTTGACGGATTTACCATCTTCATCTAACATTCCTCGTTTCCAAGGCCTGCCCAGCCAATCAATGCCTTCTTTAGGAATATCTCCGTCAGCCCCCTCCCACCAAACAGTCCCATCAGGTTTAAGCATAACATTAGTATAAATAGTATTCTTTTTAATAGTTTCTACCATAGTAGGGTTGGTTTTAGAATTAGTTCCCGGAGCCACGCCAAAGAATCCAGCTTCAGGATTAATCGCCCAAAGAGCGCCATCAGAATCAACCCTCATCCAGGCAATATCATCTCCTACAGTCCAAATTCTATACCCCTTTACTTTAAGCCCCTCAGGAGGAATTAACATAGCAAGATTGGTTTTTCCGCAAGCGCTGGGAAAAGCCGCGGCAATATATTCAATATGGCCATTCGGCTCTTCAATCCCCATAATCAGCATATGTTCTGCCAGCCAGCCTTCTCTCTTACCTAAAAAACTGGCTATTCTAAGAGACAAACACTTCTTACCCAATAAAACATTACCTCCATAGCCTGAACCTACGCTCCAAATAGTATTATCTTCAGGAAAATGAAGTATCAGCCTTTTGTTTATATCCAAATCCGCTTTTGAATGCAGGCATTTAGTAAATAAAGCTTTATCTAATTTCAAATGCCCCCGCTTATCGTTTTCTTCCAGCTGGCGCAAAACTTTACTGCCGCAGCGTGTCATAATCAACATATTTAATACTACATATTTAGAATCAGTTAACTCTACCCCAATCTTACTAAATGTAGAACCTACCGGCCCCATGGAAAAAGGAATAACATACATTGACCTTCCAGCCATAGCGCCTTTAAATATTTTACTGGCTTTACGATAAGCTGCTTCAGGAGACATCCAGTTATTATTCGGGCCTACATCGCGTTTTTTTTCCGTACAAATAAATGTAAGATGTTCCGTACGGGCCACATCATCGGGTTTTGTGCGATGTAAAAAACACCCGGGTAATTTTTTCTGGTTCAATTTAATAAGCTCTCCGGTTTCTAAACATTCTTTTTCCAGCTGTTTCTTTTGCGCCTCTGAACCGTCTATCCAAACAATATTATCCGGCTGGCAAAGCTGAGCCATTTTTTTAACCCAAGCTGTTAATTTATTATTCGTAGTAGGAAAATCTTTCATAACTAAATTTTACTCCTTAATAATACTTCTAGGTTTTTATACTCTGCATTAAACAAATATAATTATTATATCAAATTTAAATTCAAAAGATATTTATGCGCTGAATCCGCGGCAACCGCGGCCTCTCCACAGGCATTAATAACCTGGTATAAAGTTTTCTTACAGCAATCACCACAGGCATAAATACCGTCCAAAGAAGTCTTCATATCTTGGCCCATAATTATAAACCCTGATTCATCTAAGTGCAATTGATTTATTACCAGCCCTGTATTCGGCTTTATGCCGATAAAAATGAATACTCCTTGGCAAGGATAAACAGTAACTTCACCAGTCAAAACATTCTTAATCAATACTTTTTCGACTCTTTCTTTACCGTGTATCTCTTCAATTACGCTATTGACAATAAAATTTATTTTTGGGTTTTGCCTGGCCTTTTCTTCTAGTATTTTTGAAGCCCTCATTTGCTGGCGCCGGTGAACAAGACTAACCCGGCTGGCGTAAACAGTCAAAAAAATGGCTTCTTCTAAAGCCCTGTCTCCCCCGCCTACTACCAATATTTCTTTATCCCTAAAAAAAGGGGCATCACAAATAGCGCAATAAGAAACCCCTTTGCCTATAAACTTTTCTTCGCCTAATACTCCCATCCTCTTAGGGCTGGCTCCAGCTGCGATAATAATAGATTTTGTTTTATATGAATTCTCTGCTGTAACAACAGTATAAAACGCTGTTGGCAGTTGATTATCTGAAATTATTTCTATTGCCTCTTCTGCTAAAACAGGAATTTTTAATTCATCTACCTGTTCTTTAAATTTATCAATTAATCCACTAGTCAAAACCCCCTTAGGGAAACCGGGAAAATTTTCAATTGTAGGAGAAAGCATTATCTGTCCTCCTATAGATAAACTCTCCAAGATCAAAGTATTAAGCCTATATCTGCCCGCATAGATTCCAGCAGTCAATCCAGCAGGCCCCGCGCCAATAATAATAAGGTCATGCATGTTTTTAAAGCTTTCAGCTAAAAGCGAATTAAATTTATTTATTATCTCCTAAAAACTTGTTGATTGAACGGTCATAAGTTTTTTCCGCTTCAGAAGAAAAGAAACAAGCGGGAATTTGGTTATTTTTACGATGATAAACAACACACGCGCAACACATGCCTTTTCTAGAACAAGGATTATAAGTACAATTACAATTCGCTAAATTATGTTTCTGATTAGGACAATTAGTCATTTCTTTTTAGTTACACTAATAACACATCTGTGTAATCGCTATTTTAACGTGAGTTCGACATAACGTAATTACAACTGTTTAATTATCAAAGAGATATGAAGATTGCTGGTAGCCGCAGGCTTTAGCCTGCGCAAGCTAAAGCTTGCGACTACCAATGGCTGTCTTAATTTTACCGATTTTATATCGAACTCACGTTATTTTAACAAAGTCGTGTTAGTTATTAAAATCTCTTTTGCTGAAAGCTGACAGCTATTTTGACTTATAAATTTTTAATAACCTTATTTCTTTCGGAAGACGGCAAATAATCAATAATCAACCTGCCGTTTAAATGGTCTATCTCATGCTGAAAAACACAGGCAAGCAAATCCTCTGCTTCTATAACGACATTTTTACCGAATTCATCCTGAGCTTCAATAATTATCTTCTTCGCGCGCTTGACTTTTACGCCTATACCCGGCACACTTAAACAACCTTCTTCAATAGACTGAGCCCCTTCTATTTTAACTATCTTAGGATTTACCAGCTTATAAAGGCCTGTGCCAATATCTACCACAATCAAAGCTTCATCAAGCCCTACCTGGGGAGCAGCCAAACCGATACCAGAAACTTCATACATTAATCTGGCCATCTGGCTTAATATTTTACGGTGGAAATCTTTTACTTCTTCAACCTGCCTTACACCGTTAACCAATACAGATTCACCTATTGTCCTGATTCTTAATCCGGTTTCTCTCATCAACTTTTATTATTTTAGGTAAAATTTTTGAAGCCTCTTTATTATCCGCCAAAACATAAGCCAGGATAATTAATTGATCCCCCACACATGCGCCCCTTGCGGAAGGGCCATTAAGACAAATAACTCCTGATCCGGTTTTGCCTTTAATAGCGTATGTCTCAATACGCTGGCCATTATTAAGATTTAACACTTCTACTTTTTCTCCCTCTAAAATATCAGCTTTTTGCATAAGTTTCTCATCTATAGTAATACTGCCTTCATAATAGAGATTTGCCTCAGTCACAAAAACCCTGTGTATTTTAGATTTCAAAATAGTCCTCAACACGTCATCTCCTCAATAATGCTTCAAGGTTTTTATACTCCACATTATTGACTCCGCAGTATACTTAAAAAATTATCATAAGAGAATTTTTAAGTGCTTATACTGAGGAGCAGGTTTCTTTTCAATAATGCTTCAAGGTTTTTATACTCCACATTATTGACTCCGCAGTATACTTAAAAAATTATCATAAGAGAATTTTTAAGT
>JBDRLG010000013.1:0-3411 GCA_043813255.1 Candidatus Omnitrophota bacterium | reverse complement strand
CACAGTCTGATTGCGAGCGGAGCGAAGCAATCTTAACGACGGAAGATTGCTTCGTCACTTCGTTCCTCGCAATGACACGCTATTGACATCTCAAAAACATTTTACCGACGATAACAATTGTCATAATTTGGACACAAGTGTTAAACAATAAGATATAAATATTTTATCCTTTGACACTGATTACACAGATTTTTAAACCGATTACATAGATTGTCTCGTCGATAACACATCTGTGTAATCTGCCTTTTAATCTGTGTAATCGCTATTTTAACAAAGTCGTGTTTTTAATTACGAATTACGAGTTACGGATTACCTATTACGATTATTTATTTTCATAGCGTATCCGCGGATCCACATAAGCATAGCTTATATCAGCAATTAAATTACCCGCCATTGTTAATATTGCTCCCAATACAACTTCAGCCATAATTAGAGGATAATCCCTTGACATTACAGCCTCGTAAAACAACCTGCCTATTCCGGGAATCGCGAATATAGATTCAAATATAACACTTCCTCCCAAAAGCCCCGGGATAGAAAGCCCTAAAATAGTCACAATAGGCAGCACAGCATTCCTAAAAGCGTGTTTGTATATTATTTTATATTCCGGCAGTCCCTTTGCCCTTGCGGTATAAATATAAGGCTGATTCAACACGCCTATCATACTCGAGCGCATATAACGGGATACCCCTGCCAAACCGGTAATACTGGAAACCACCACAGGCAAAGTCAAATGCCGGGATAGGTCAATAAATTTCTGCCAAAAATTAAAATATTCAAAATCTAAAGATTTAATCCCGGAAACCGGCAGCCAGTTCAACTTCACCCCAAACAGGCTCATTAACAAAAGCGCCAGCCAGAAAGTAGGCATAGAAAAACCTATAAAAACCAAAACAGTCATTATTTTATCAAAATAACCATTGGGATGAATCGCGCTTTTAACGCCTATAGGGATGGCTAAAAAGAGAATTAAGACAAGAGATAATATATTTATCGCAAGAGTTACAGGAATCCGTTCCAGTATCTTATCCAATACCGGCCTGTTATCAACAAAAGAACGCCCAAAGTCAAACCTAATCAAATGTTTTAACCAACTAAAATACTGAACATATAAAGGCTTATCAAGGCCATAGAGTTTCTCAAGCCTCTGCCTCACTTCTAAAGATACTTTTGGATTTAAAGACTGCTCTATAGTTGTTGGCTTTCCCGGGGCAAGATGTATAATAATAAAACTTATTACTGTTATCCCAAGCAATAAAGGAATTATCCCCAATAATCTACGCAATATATAGGTAAGCATGCCAAGGAAAATCCACAAGGATTTCTCCGCAGGCTCCGATTCTTATGAATCGGAGTAAAATATAATTTTCAATACTAATTCTAAATTTAACTCTTTTATCCCATTCAGTTCAAGTTGCTAATGCACAAAACATTAGTTTATAACAAACGGATGTATATTTTAAAACGTTTTTTTTATTTAACTTTTGAATTTTCTCTATACCTCTGTTTATCCTTAGGCACCCACCAGTCAATAAAGTTATAGCCTATGCCTATTGGCTCCAGCTTTACCCCCTGAAAACGGCTGTGTAAAATGCTTAAAGAATCCGGCACATACAAAAACATACACGGCTGTTCTTCATAAATTATTTCTTGAATTTTATGATAATAGGCTTTTCTTTTTTCCTGATCAAATGTCCTGCGGGCCTCAATTAATAAAGAATCAACATCGCTGTTTTTATAGCCAATAAAATTAAACTCCCCCTCTTTTATCTTTGAAGAATGCCAGATGTCAAAACAATCAGGGTCCCTGCCTAATGACCAGCCTAAAAGCACCGCGTCAAAATTCCTTTTATTAATAAACTCCGTAATAAAAACGCTCCACTCTATAACCTTTATTTTAACTTTTATCCCGATATCTTTCAACCTTCTTTGTATTATCTGAGCAGTTTTCATCCGTTCTTCATGAGCCTGATTAGTAACAATAGTAAACTCAAAGATTTTGCCATTTTTTACCAGCCAGCCATGATTATTTTTCTTAACCCATCCCGCCTCTTTTAATAACTCTTTGGCTTTTTCAGGATTAAATTCAACAGGAAGAACATTATTATTATATGCCCATGAACCGGGAATAAACGGCCCAGTCAAAGTTCTGCCCAATCCCGAAAGTATAACCTTTATAATTTCATCTTTATCCACCGCGTAGTTTAAAGCATTCCGGACCCGGATGTCTTGAAACAAAGGGTTTTTTAAATTATACCCTAAATAAGTATAGCCAAAACTTGGGAGCCTGTATTTTCTGTAGTATTTCTTAAAAAAAGAACTGTCTGTCTGGCGGGTAAACTGCAAGGGAGTTAATCCTGTTGAATCTATGCCTTGAATCTGCAATTCCAAAAATATAGTCGCGGGATCAGGAATTATACGGTATATATAACGGTCTATATAGGGGCGCCTTTCAAAATAAGAGTGGTTTGATATAAGTTCAATTTTTTCCTGAGTTTTCCATGATTTAAATTTATAAGGCCCGGTACCCACTGGCTTTCTAGCGAATCCTGTGGTATCTAAATTTTCATTATCCAAAAGATGCTTTGGCATTATCGCCATACCCCAACTGCTAAGCGCGGGAGAAAATGGCTCTTTGTAGGACACACGCAGAGTATAATCATCTATTATTTCTAATTTATTTATCCGTTCAAAATCACCACTATAAGGTGTTCTTGTCTGAGGGTCAATTAACTTCTTATAAGTAAATTCCACATCTTTCGCTGTAAACGGGTATCCGTCATGCCAGAGCACTCCTTTCTTAAGATGAAAAATAATCACTAATCCTTCTTCCTCAATCTCCCAGCTCTCCGCCAAATCCCCTATAATATTTATATCTTTATCATATTTTACCAGGCCGTTAAAAATCATACTACATATTTCACCTGAGGCGCTGTCATAAGCCAATATAGGCACAAGGGTCCTCGCGTCAGAAATTGCCCCTACTACAATCGCATCACCGTAATCCGGCTCTGATATAACAGAAGCCTCTTGCAAAACACCATTCTTTTCATCTTGCGCGTCCGCCGAAGGGACTGTTGCGAAACGCAACAAAAGTGTCATTGCGAGCGACCAAAGGGAGCGCGGCAATCTATTCTTCCGACGACAAGAAAAGATTGCTTCGTCACTTCGTTCCTCGCAATGACACAAAAATGGTATTTCGCAACAGTCCCCCGAAGGCAGATCCGCCTCCGGTGAAAAAGCGCAGAATCTATTATCGGCGATAATGAGGCTGTTGCGAAATACCTCAAAATTGTCATTCTGCGGCTCGCCTCGCGGCGAAGCCGAGGGCTTGACCGCAGAATCTATAAAAAATTTATCGTCGATAATAGATCCTGCGATTAAATCGCAGGATGACAAAATGGAGTTTTG
>JBDRLG010000012.1:0-33707 GCA_043813255.1 Candidatus Omnitrophota bacterium | reverse complement strand
TGGCAAGATGGGGCCGTTTGAAATTGTTTATAACGGTAAGGATGGTATTCCCGGTCTTTGCTGGAAATTAAAAGAAGGCAAGAAATACGATTTTACCCTTTTTGATATTGCTGACCGCCTGCGCTCGCGCGGCTGGCTGGTCCCGGCTTATTCTCTGCCGGCAAACAGGCAGGATCTTGTGATTCAGCGTATTTTAGTCCGCCGGGGATTTAGCCGCGATTTGGCGTCGTTATTATTAGACGACATGCTCCGCTGTTTAGAGCATTTTAATCAGCACCCGGTTGCTAAAACATTGACAGAAAAAGAGGCGGGGAGTTTTAAACATAGTTAACGTGAATTCGGCATAAGATATTTTTGGTAGCCGCAAGCTTTAGCTTGCGTAGTAAAACGCAGGCTAAAGCCTGCGGCTACCATCAAAACTACCCATTTATGCGTTATATCGAACTTACGTTAGTTAAATAGGATTAAACAGGAGGAAAAATGGTGAAGTCTAAAATGACGGTTTTTGCCATGGTGATGATGACATCCGCGGCGATAATGAGTTTACGCGGCCTGCCGATAATTGCTAAGGAGGAATTTACTTTATTTTTCTATATTGGATTTGCTACTTTTTTGTTTTTAATTCCTGCGGCATTGGTGGCCGCGGAACTTGGCGGGATGTTTGGCGAGCAGGAAGGCGGGGTATATACTTGGGTCAAAGAGGCTTTTGGTAAACGTTTGGGGTTTGTGGCTATCTGGCTGCAGTGGGTGCAAAATGTGGTTTGGTATCCTACAGCGTTGGCATTTGCCGCGGCAACTTTTTCTTACGTTATCGGAGCAGATAAATTATCGAGTAACGGTATCTATACAGGATTATTCTGTATTGTCTTTTACTGGCTGGCAACTTGGCTTTCTCTGCGCGGCGGGAATTTGATTGACCGCGTTACCAGTTATGGATTTGTAGTGGGGTCAATTTTACCGGCGGTAATATTGGTGGTATTAGCCGTGGTATGGATAGTAAAGGGACAGTTGTTAGGTTTCGCGAATCTGCCGGCATCGCAGGGTGCTATTGATAAGCTGGTTAATAATCATGTGCATCCGCGTTTCTTTCCGCATATAAGCGGGTTAAGCGATATTTCTTTGCTTGCCGGGGTGATTCTGCTTTTTGCCGGAGTGGAGGTGCACGCGGTCCATGCTAATAGGATGGACCGGCCGCAGGTGCAGTATCCCATAGCCTTGTTTTTTACCGCCATAATCGTATTTATTATTTTTACATTAGGCGCGTTTTCCTTAGCCGCGATTATGCCATATAGCGATATTAATGTTGAGTCGGGTTTAATTCAGACATTTCAAAAAGCTTTTAGCCAGATGAATATGCCTTGGTGTATTCCGTTAGTAGGTATTTTAGTAATGTTCGGCGCGCTTGCAAGTGTCACCTCTTGGATTATTGGTCCCAGCCGCGGCTTGTTGAAAACTGCTCAAGACGGCTTATTGCCTGCTTTTTGGGCTAAGACGAACGCGCGGGGGGCACAAGTCAATATTCTTTTAATACAGGCTGTCATTGTTACTTTTCTTTCAGGTATTTATTTTATTACTAAGAATGTCAGCGTGGCTTTCTTTTTGATTAGCGCGATGACTATTACTTTATATTTGATTATGTATGGATTAATGTATGCCGCAGGCATCTACCTACGTTATAAACGCGCGGATAAACCGCGTAAATTTCGTGTCCCCGGCGGGATGTTTGGGATGTGGGTGGTAGGTTCAATAGGAATAGCCGGCGTGTTCTTTTCTTTTATAGTCGCCTTTTTCCCCCCAGCGCAGTTACCGGTAGGCAATCCCGCGCAGTATATGCTCCTGGTAATTGGCGGAACAGTAATCTTTAGCGTGATACCATTTTTTATAAAAGGCCCAGACAGCGCGAAGAATGTAACCGGAGTATAAGATTTTTCAGTTGTCATCCTGCCCCGACGTTACGTCGGGACAGGATCTATTATAAATCTGAAGACGTTTGTTACCAGAAGAGTCGCCTTTGTAGCATTTAATGTACTTTTTATCAATACTCAATCTGGAAAGTGGAATGAGTTAACATCGTAATATAAATAGGTTACGTTTGTAATATAAAGAGGTTACATGAAAAAAGAGTTATTGCATAGCTTGTTGTTAGCGATATAATTAGTAATAATAGTTTGAGTTTTTAGATAAGTCTTGATGAAATAGTTGGTGGTCGGAGGTTTTTATGTCTAATAGTATGAAAGAAAGAGTAAGTATTGTAGAAATGAAACTCCCAAAAGAATTTATGAATAAAATAATTTGTGGCGATGCCATTGAAGTAATGAAGAAAATTCCTATAGGGTCGATAGATTTGGTTGTTACTTCACCTCCGTATAATCTTAAGAATTCTACCGGTAATGGGATGAAAGATGGGAGAGGCGGCAAATGGGCAAATGCCGCTTTGCAAAAAGGGTATACTCACCATAATGATTGTATGCCGCATGATGAATATGTAAAGTGGCAGAGAGATTGTTTGGTGGAGATGATGAGGATTATTCCTGATACTGGAGCGATATTTTATAATCATAAACGCAGGGTTCAAGGCGGTTTGCTGCAGGATCGTCAAGATATTGTTGAAGATTTTCCTGTTAGGCAAATCATTATTTGGAAACGCAAGGGTGGTTTAAATTTTAATGCTGGTTATTTTCTTCCAACATATGAGGTCATTTATTTGATAGCAAAGCCAAAGTTTAAACTTGCGTCTAAAGCTAATGCTTATGGTGATGTTTGGGAATTTACTCAAGAAATGAATAATGAGCATCCCGCGGCATTTCCAGTTAATCTGATTGAAAGGGTTGTTTTATCTACAAACGCAAAAATTGTTCTTGATCCATTTATGGGTTCTGGTACTACGGCAATTGCCGCTATAAATTTTAAAAGAAATTTTGCAGGTATTGATATTTCTCCTGATTATTGTGAGATGGCAAGAAAAAGAATCAAACAACATCAATCTCAGGTTAAATTTCGGTGATTTTATGGTGAAAAATACTATTATTTATACTAAACAGAAAATAATTGAGAGACTTAAAGAAATTAATGCATCAGGGTGGATTAAAAATGCTCGGCATGGCAATGCTGGTGGAGTTGGAAATACATTAGAAGATTTATTAGGTATAGAAGAAAATAATCTGCCTATTCCTAATGCGGCAGAATGGGAATTAAAATGTCAAAGGATGGATACAAACTCTTTGATAACTCTTTTTCATATGGAGCCTTCCCCGCGCGCTATAAAATTTGTGCCGAAAGTATTTCTCCCACTTTATGGATGGAAGCAGCAGACAATATCAAAAGAAATGAGTTTTAGGCAAACAATAAATGGCTTGTCTTGCTCTGATAGAGGTTTTAAAGTTGTTGTTGATAGGACTGCTCGTAAGGTGTTGATTTCTTTTAACGCTAAATGGGTATCCGATAAACATAAAAGATGGCTTAATTCTGTAAAGAAAAAAGTAGGTTTGTTTGAACTAAATCCGCAGCCATATTGGGGATTTGATGATCTTTTTCATAAGGCAGGAACAAAACTGTTGAATTGCTTTTATATAAGAGCGGAAGTAAAAATTGAAAAAGGAAAAGAATATTTTTGGTATAAAGAAATTATGATTTTACAAAAATTTAGTCTAAATAAATTTATAAAGGCTATTGAAGAAGGCTTTATTCTTGTGGATTTTGATGCTCGTTCGGGTCATAATCACGGAACAAAATTTAGACTTAGACAGGATAAAATGCCTAAGTTGTATGATGAAGTAAGAAAAATAGTTTGAGGATTGGAGTGTGGGGGGATATTTCCTAAAATAATATATAGCTTTTTGGCTCAGAAAGTAGAAGAAATGAACTAAATGAAAGAATTTTTCGCGGCGCAAATAGATTATTTCTATTTTCTCAACGGTTTCGCTTTTTTGCTCTTATCCTGGATTTGTTTTGGCCTGTATAGCCGAAAGAATACGGTTATGCCTTGGAAATGGCTGGGTGTATTTGGTTTTTTAAATTGTTTGGGCATCTGGTCAGATATAGTTATTCTTAGCCTCGGCAGTAATCTTTCTTTTAAACTCCTGCATTTCTGCATTACAGTTATTTCTTTTTTAATTTTAATTGAATTTGGCCGCAGAAGCATTGTCGTTTCAAATCGGACTAAAGATATTTTGATTAAACGTTTGTTTGGTTCCGCGGGTATAGTTTTTTTACTTTCTGCGGTAACTGGTATAGCTGTTCTTGTCACGCGGAATTCTATTTTCCGCCTGCCGGAGGTTTTCTTTTCATATTGTCTTGTGGCAATATTCTGGGCGTATCAGTTTTTTTGTAAAAATATCGTTACGTTATCTGGCCGGGCGCGGAGATTCAGGTATTTTGCGGTTGTGATATTGGTATTTATCGCGGTTTTAATTTCAAGTTATTTTATCACTAGTTCTATAGGTACTTATTATAAAAACCGGTTTTGTAAGAGCCTCTTGACGCGGGCTGAGACAATAGCTTCTATTCTTAATCCTGAGCAGATTAAGTCACTGGCCGGTTCCAGCTTGGATATCTCTAACGAAAATTATGCCAGCCTTAAAAAACAACTTATAGCCGCCAGTAGAGTAAACCGCGACTGCCGTTTTATTTATTTGATGGGAATCAGAGGCAAAGATGTATTCTTCTTTGCGGATTCTGTGGAAACTTCCAGCCGGGATTATTCACCCCCGGGGCAGATTTTTAAAGATGCCAGCCCTAAGTTAGTGCAGAGCTTTTTTACCGGAACGCCTTTTATAGAAGGGCCGTTGGTAGATAAGTGGGGAGAGTGGGTTTCCAGCCTTTCTCCGATTAAAGATCCGGCCACTGGTAAGGTTATCGCGATTTTAGGCATGGATGTAGACGCTGAATCCTGGCGGCACAATATTTTTGAACACCGGGTAGCTGGAATCCTGATTTCTTTTGTTTTAATGATTGGTTTTATTGTGGTCCTGCAGTTAAATGAGTCTTCTTTCGCGAAGATTTCAGCTTCTCAAACCCGCTTTGATGCTGTTGCCCGGGAAATGGTAGACGGGATAATTATCTGCAGTCATGATTACATGATAATGGGCATAAATCCCGCGGCAATTAAATATCTAAGCATTGATGAAACGCGGAACTTAAATATTTTGGAATATATTCTAAGTAACTTCTCAGTCACGCTAACTAAGGAAAGCCTTACGGATTCTTCTCAGGCGCATAAAAATTTTGATATTATCCGTCAGGAGACAGAATGTTTTAAACCGCTATACCTGGAGGCGCGCATGGATATGCTTAAGAGCCTTAGTGGGGAAGTTTCGGGTATCGTGCTGACTCTGCGCGATGTGACCGAAAAACGTATGGAAGAAATAATGAAACAAGATTTCCTCGGGCTTGTTTCTCACAAATTGAGTACTCCCACAAATGTAATCAGGCAAATTTCTTTAATGTTCCAGCAGGGCCAAATGGGAGAGTTGGGAGAAAAGCAGAAAAAATTTATAGATACGATTGTTGAAAAGACTTTTGAACTTGAAGGCTTAGTATCGAAACTGCTTAACTTTGTCACAGTTAACAGCCAGAATATAGTTTCATCTGAAGAGCCAATTAATATCGCGGAATATTTACCAAAATTAGTAAATCCGATGGCAGAAGCAGTTAAAGAAAAGAAGGTGGAGCTTAATATAGACTGCCCTGACAAAAGTATCATCTTAAAGATGAACCGGACATATTTTAATATTGTAATAAGTAATCTTATTGATAACGCAATCAAGTTTAATGATAAAGATACAATAAAAATAAATATTTTAGTTGAAAGAGCGCAGGGCGCGATTCTGGTTTCAGTCGCGGACAATGGACAGGGAATACCGGCAGAGGAACAGGATAAGGTTTTTGAGAAGTTCTATCAAATAGAGAAAAGTTTTACAGGAAACGTCCAAGGCGCCGGCCTCGGCCTGGCGTTAGTAAAAAAGATTGTGGGCACTTACGGCGGCACGATAAATTTGAAATCCGAAATAGCTAAAGGCACTCAATTTACTATCACTTTTCAACAGAAAATATAAAATGTCTATCGGGTGCCCTCGGACATTCCTTTTTTTTCTTTTTGTGTCATTGCGAGGACCCCGACGTTACGTCGGGGGACGAAGCAATCTTCCGTCGTTAAGATTGCTTCGCTTCGCCCGCAATCAGACTGTGTCGCAATCCATATTTTAACGCGGTAGCCGCCCCGCCTTGGCGGGGCGTTTCCGACGCTGGTAAAACGCTCCGCTTACGGAGCGGCTACCAAAAATGCAATTACGACACAGTCTGAATGACACTAATTTGGATAGTAATGAAAAAATTAACTAAAAAATTTTGACAATACGAAGATGAAAAACAGGAGGGATTATGAAGAAAACGATTTTTTTGCTTATCGGGATGGTGGCATTTTTTGCAGTTAATGCTTTTAGTATGGATATCGAAGCTTTGATACCTATGCTGAAAGAAGCTAAAGAAGGCATAACCACTGTATTTACTTCTATAGATAATGGCCTTTCAACGACAGCCAGGAAATTATCAAATGTTGATTTAAAAGGAGATGACGCGCGTAAGATATTAAACGATTTGTGTAAAGGCCGGGATTATCTGATTGATTGTTCTATTATTGATACAGCCGGAAAGATGATAGTAGTAGAGCCGGCGGAATACAGTAAATATGAAGGCTCAGACATAAGTAAACAAACACATATCATTGATATGCTCAAGAACAAAAAACCAGTATTTAGCAATGCCTTTCATTCCGTCGAAGGCATAGAAGCCGTAGATTTTGATTATCCGATATTCTCCGACAAAGGCGATTTCCTTGGTGCAGTCAGTATGCTGATAAAACAAGATGCGCTTTCCGCGGATATCATTATGCCGCTTGTACAGGGTATGGCGTGCAAGGCATGGATTATGCAGAAAAACGGCATGATCATTTATGATCCAGACCCAAATCAAATAGGCAAGAATATTTTTGTAGACCCGTTCTTTCAGCCTTTTGGAGATTTAGTTTCATTTTCCGGCACTGTGGCTATGGCAAAAAGCGGAGCAGGTTCATATGATTTTTATGTTAAGGGGATGGAAGATCAAACAGTAGTTAAAAAATACGCGGTTTGGGATACGGTTTCTTTATACGGCACGCAATGGCGTATTATCGTAATGGAAGTCGATGATCAGCCGGCTATTAAAAAAGATACCGTTAATACTAAAAAATAAAGGAGAAAAATAATAAAGCCCGGGGGACGTTCCCCAAAGGGACACCCTGATGTGCGTAATTTATTTATTATTGATTTAGCTAGAATATAGATTTAAAATTATTGTAATAAATCCATATTTTAGCGACAATTACGAACTTCGTAAATTAAGTGTTAGACTAAATAAGGAGTAAAATGCGTAAGATACCTAAGTTAATAATATGTCTGTTGTTTTTTCTTTTAATAAATCACTATTCTTTCGGCCAAGAAAATCCTTTAATCGGTAAGTGGGAGGTAGTTGAAGGTACTAGTAAGGCAACTTTTGAATTCTTTGAAGATGGCACTTATACTATATGCGTTCCTCATAAAATTATCACTAAAGGTCCATACAAGTTAACCTATGATAACCAAATAATAATTACATTGATTAATCCCGAGGGGAAAGAAAAAAATACAAACTTTAAATTTTCTATTTCTGATGAGGGATTACTTAAATTGACTTATTTAAATGAAGAAAACGGTGAGCCTATTTCTACTACCGTATATAAACGTATTGAATCCGGAGACGTTCCCTAAAGGGACACCCTGATGGCGCGTAATTTATTAATAAGAGATTCTAGGCGTAATTTGTTGTAAATAATATAATTCGGTAACAAATATTTCTTTGGAGGCCCGCTGTTTAGGAAATATTTGTTGCGTAACTTGTTATTTTAGCCTTAGTTAGATACAGCGTCTTATAGTTTTTATAGTTTCTTTATAGTTTCTTTGGTTTAACAGGGAAGGAAAAAGGCCTTGACATTCTGTCAGAAAAACTATATACTTTTTCTGACAAGCAAGAGGTGATATATATGTCGCAAAGCATTGAAAATAGAGTATTTAATAGGATTTGTAGCAAAAATAAGGGTTGGGTATTCACTCCAAACAACTTTCTTGATCTTGGAAACCGTACAGCCATAGATCAAGCTTTGGGACGACTTGCAAGATCCGGAACCATTCGTCGTCTAGCTCGAGGCATTTATGATTATCAGGAGAAACACCCCACATTGGGCGATCTTCCGCCAAATTATGAGCGCATAGCTCAGGCGCTGGCCGGAAGGGACAGTCTAAAGATTCAGCCATCTGGCGCTTATGCCGCCAATCTGCTGGGTTTGACCGAGCAGGTTCCGGCAAGGATCGTTTTTCTAACTGACGGCCCCAACCGCAAAGTGCAGATTAATAAACAGCAGATTATGTTAAAAAGAACAACGCCAAAGAACATGGCGACAGCCGGACGTGTAAGCGGTTTGGTTATTCAGGCCTTGCGTTACTTAGGGCAGGATCATGCGGATGACAATATTATTGGCATGCTTAAAAAAAGATTATCAAACGCGGATAAACGTCAGCTTATGAATGATCTGCGTTACGCTCCGGCATGGATAGGAAATATATTCAGGCAAATACAGGAATGAGAGGTTTATGGACAAATTTGTATTGTTAAGCGATAAAGATAAACGAGCGTATTTCGAAGTTGCCGCGGCTGATTTGAATGTGATGCCGCAGTTAATTGAAAAGGATTTCTGGGTATGTTGGATACTCAAAATCATTTTTGCTTTACCGGAATCAGGAAGCCATATGACATTTAAAGGCGGAACATCTTTATCAAAATGTTATGACGTTATCAGACGATTTTCAGAAGATGTCGATGTTTCGATAGAAAGGACTTTTTTATCAAGCGAAGCGTCTATTGAACCAGCGAAGAAAGAAAGCAATAAAGAAAACCAGAGGAGGCTTGAAAGACTACAGATTGCATGTAAGGAATCTGGGGACGTCCCAAAAAGGGACACCCTGATGGCTCGTAATTTTCCTGTTAGATTATACCTCTTTTTATATTAGAAGAAAACAAGAAAGAAAACAACAAGAGAAAGAAAACAAGAAAAGAAAACAAGACGCTTTTGACAACTCTCTAAAATTATTTAATTTAAGGCCTAATTATTTTTTTATTAGTCTATTTTAAAGGAAAATTTAGCCGTATTTGTTTTGTAAAATATTATACTATTGTGGGTTGCGTAAACTGTCTAGGGGACTATAGGGGACTAAGCAAATGAGGCAGTTTAAATGTAAGGATAGGCAGACTAAAAGGAGGCTATAACATGAATACATTTACTACTAAAGACGGAACGCAAATCTACTACAAGGATTGGGGTTTGGGTCAGCCCATCGTATTTAGTCACGGGTGGCCGCTTTGTTCGGACAGTTGGGAAGTTCAAATGCTCTTCTTGGCGTCCAACGGTTATCGTTGCATCGCCCATGACCGTCGGGGCCACGGTAGATCCAGTCAGCCCTGGAATGGCAATGAAATGAACACCTACGCCGATGACCTGGCAACCTTGATGGATACCTTGGACCTAAAGAACGTAGTCTTGATCGGTTTTTCCGCTGGAGGCGGCGAAATCACGCGCTATATTGGACGTCATGGAACCAAGCGTTTGGCAAAAGCGGTGTTGGTTTCAGCTGTTCCGCCGTTGATGCTTAAGACCGCCATAAATCCCGGAGGCCTGCCGATTGAAGTGTTTGATGGTATTCGCGCCGGTTCAATTGCCGACCGTTCCAAATTCTATAAAGATCTTGCTATTGGACCGTTCTTTGGCTTCAACCGGCCAGGCGCGAAAATTTCACAAGGTATGATTGATTGGTTTTGGCTACAGGGGATGCAGGCTGGTCATAAGAATACTTTTGACTGTATCAAAGCGTTCTCCGAGACGGACTTTACCGATGACCTCAAAAAATTCGATGTGCCGACGCTCATCATTCATGGTGACGATGATCAGATTGTACCAATCGGCGCTGCGGCTTTGGCTTCTTCGAAACTCGTAAAGAATTCAATCCTTAAGGTATATAAAGGCGCACCCCACGGACTTATCAACACGCATAAGGAACAACTCAACGCTGATCTCTTGTCCTTTCTTAAGGCAGAAAATAAGAAATAACAGTCTGATAAAGTGGGCAAATATGGGGGGACGTCCCAAAAAGGGATACCCTGATGGCGCGTAATTTATTTGTTTTGTAAAATATTGTAATATTGTAGGTTGCGTAAACTGTTTAGTGGCTCTTTGCTAATGCTATTTTTACTTTTACAAAATTGGCGCATACAGTTACCCAACAATATCATATATTTGATATATTGTTGGGTATTTTTTTGCTTGACTTTTGTTACCTAACAAGTTATATTATTTAGTAGTTTGTTGGGTAAAAGGAGAGGTGTTTTATGAGAGGCGTTATAAAAGGCGTTTTAGCTGAAGAATTAGAAAATTCTCTTCGTATGCAGAAAGAATACATTGAGGCTTTAAAAAAATTGCCTAAAGGCTGTTTAGCGATAAAAAAAATAGGAGGGCACGAATATTATTATTTGGTAAAGCGTATTAATGATAAGGTGAAATATACTTACAGGGGAAAAATATCCGCGGAAGAGAAAAAACAGTATGGAGAGGCCAAGGAATTAAGGGCTAAATACCGAAAATTATTATCTCAGGTAAAAAAACAAATAAGATTTTTAAGGAGTTCTCTGCGTGGAAAAGAAGCAATCTGATTTATGCCTTGAAATTTTAAGAAGATTCCATAATTCCGGAATTCTGGATGATTTGATTCTTATAGGCAGTTGGTGTGTATATTTTTATAAAGATTATTTTTCCAGTATCCCATACATAGATCAAGCTACTATCAAAACCAGAGATATTGATTTTTTGATTGATGTTCCTTCTAAGATAAAGAGAAACGTAAATATTCCGGAGCTTCTGAATGATTTAGGTTTTGTTACGATCTATAGGGGGAGTAAGGGGTATATTAAATTAGATCACCCGGAGCTTATCTTAGAGTTTTTAGTTCCGGAGAAAGGAAAAGATACGGATAAGCCAGTTCCGCTTCCGAAACTGGGCATCAATGCCGTTGCTTTGAGATTTCTAACTTTTCTTTCTGGTAATACTATCAAAGTTAAAGTAGAAGATTTTTATATTACCTTGCCGCATCCTATTAATTTCGCCCTTCATAAATTAATCATTTTTCAGCGTAGAGCCAAACAGGAAAAAGCAATAAAAGATAGGAAAGCAGCTGTAGAAATTCTTAAAGCCTTGATAAATAAGGGCGAAATAGTAACTATTAAATACATTTTTAATTCCATGCTTAAAAAATGGCAGAAGAAAGTTTTGAAAGGTTTAGAAGATGCTGAGGAAAATAAAATTGCAAATATGTTAATTATATAGAATCCGGGGACGTCCCAAAAAGAGAATCCGGGGACGTCCCAAAAAGGGACACCCTGATGGCGCGAAACGAGGGAGTTAGACCTCAACTTTAAATATTTGGGGACGTCCCAAAAAGGGACACCCTAGTGGCGCGTCGGGATAAAATATTTTTGTTAGATTATACCTTTTTTTACGTATATTGATAGTGAAGGGAGGTATTTTTTTTGTGTTGAGTATAGCAGGATGTTTGATTGGATGAGGGCATTATTATACTTTTAAAATATTATTTGAAGGGTACTTGACAATACAAGTTATATCTTGTATACTTTTAATAGAAGATAGATGAAAATATGCTAGAAAATGTTTATTATTTCTTAGATGATCGGGGAGAAAGCCCTGTTAAGGAGTTTATTAAGGCGCTTCCCCAAAATGAGCGCGCAAAGGTTTTTGCTTATATATCTGAGTTAAAGAATCAGGGGCATAATTTGCGCCGGCCGCTTGCGGATTATTTAGGACAGGGTATTTATGAATTAAGGCCGAAAGCCAATAGGGTATTTTATTTCTTTTTTCTAAAGAATAGTGCTGTGCTTGTCCATGCTATAAGAAAGAAGACTGATAAGATATCAAGCCACGATCTTAAGGTATGTCTTAAGCGTAAAAGCGAAGTAGAAGGTTATGCAAAGGTTGAAAGAATATAACTATATATAAGGAGCGTGATTGTTATGAAAAAAACAAGATTAGAAAAAGTTGATGTTCATTTAAAGAAGGAATTAAAGAATGAGAATTTCAAGAAGGCTTATGAGATTGAGCGGGCTAAAGTTGCCCTTGCTCAAAAGATTGCCGAATTACGAGAAGAAAAGCATCTTAAACAGTCTGAATTGGCAAAGAAGCTGGGGGTTTCTCAGCAGTTTATCTCGCAAATTGAGACCGGACAGGAGAGTAATTTAACTCTGGATACGATTCTTAGCCTTGCTGGTTCTTTAGGCAGAAGTGTAAAAATTACTTTCCCTAAGGCAACACGTAATAGTTCTTCGTTACAGGTTGCTTAAAATCCGAAAATCCCGAAAATCCGCGAATCCGGAAAATCCGCGAATCGAATCCGGGACAGGGGACGTCCCAAAAAGGGACACCCTGATGGCTCGTAATTTTTCCGAAAAAACAACAAAAAAACAAGACGCTTTTGACAACTCTCTAAAATTATTTAATTTAAGGTATAATTATTTTTTTATTAGTCTATTTTAAAGGTAAAATTTAGCCGTATTTGTTTTGTAAAATATTATACTATTGTGGGTTGCGTAAACTGTCTAGGGGGCTAGGGGGCTTAGGTTGGTGATGGGACGAAAGAAATACGGGAGACGTCCCCTGTTTGGAGGCAGGTGATGATGATGTATGAAGTGTCGTTAAGCAGGATTGATGAGATGGCTGATATATTCGCAGAGGCATTTATTTCTAATAACGACCCCATCGGAAATTTCATTTTTCAAAATGAACCAAATCAACTTGTTTTAAAAAAAAGGTTTTTTCGTTCTCTTGTGACTTCTTGTTCTCCTAAGGCAGTAAGGCAAGGGATATCTTTTGCTTTGGAGGCGGTAAGTATTTGGTTTCCGCCGGGCATGGATCATTCGGAAGATTCTGATATTGACCTTTGGGCGCGCAGGATTTTTTTGATTCTGAAACCATGAAAAAACTGCAGGCAGTAAATGATGTCATTGTCGCTTTGACTGCGGATCTTGGCAGTGAGCCGCAATGGTATCTGTATTTAGTTGCCGTGCGCCCGCAATTCAGGAACCAAGGATATTCGTCTCGGCTGATCAGGTCCATGTTGGACAGAGCCAAAAGCGAGAATCTTCCCTGTACCCTGATAACTCAGAGTATGGAGAATGTTAAAAAGTACGAACATTGGGGTTTTAAAGTGGTTAAAGAGATGCTTGTGCCTAATTCTCAAGAGAAGTTTTATTCAATGCGTAAAGATTAAAAATGAAAGAAGTAAGGCAAGAGGGATATATTAAGGTAGAAGGCGGGAGAGTCTGGTATAACGCCAGCGGATTAGATAAGCTGGGTGTGCCGTTGATAATTTTGCACGGCGGGCCCGGAGCGCCGCATTATTATTTGGAGCCTTTGGAAGCGTTGGCTTGCGACAGGCCGGTTATTTTTTATGATCAGCTTGGCTGTGGTAATTCAGAGAGGCCCAAGGATAAATCACTTTGGACAATCGGGCATTTTACGCAAGAGCTTGATCAAGTCCGTAAAGAATTAGGTTTAGAAAATTTGCATATTCTTGGCCATTCATGGGGCACAATGCTGGCAGTGGATTATATGCTGACGCGAAAACCTAAGGGGATAGCCAGTATCATTTTGTCTTCTCCCTGCTTAAGCGTATCGCGCTGGCATAATGACTGCAGGCGTCTTATTTCAGAAATGAGCGAAGCGGACCAGAAAATAATTTTGGATTGCGAGATATCCGGAAATTTTGATTTACCGGAATATAAAACGGTAATGACGGAGTTTTATAAAAAACATTTATGCCGTCTGTGGCCATGGCCGGAATGTGTCACAAAGACTTTTGAGAATATGGGAACAGAGGTTTATCAGCATATGTGGGGCCCTAGCGAATTCACAATCACCGGTATTTTGAAAAATTACGAGCGCCTGGAGCAGTTAAAGAATATAAAAATTCCCGTTTTTTTTACCTGTGGCCGTTTTGATGAAGCTACTCCGGAATCAACCGCAGAGTGCCATAAAAATATGCCTGCTTCAAAGTTTATTATATTTGAAGATGCTTCTCATATGCATCATATTGAACAGCCGCAATTATATTTAGATACAACCCGCGCATTCTTAAATACGTAAATACGGGGACGTTCCCCAAAGTGACACCCTGATGGCGCGTAATTTTTTTTGTTAGATTATACCTCCTTTCACGTCTATTAATAGTGAAAGGAGGTATTCTTATGCCGCGAATAGCAAGATGTTTGGTTGATGGAGGATATTATCATATTGTAACAAGAGGAATAGACAGGAGGAAATTGTTTCGGTGTAAACAGGATTTTGAAAGTTTCTATAAGATAATTCAAGAATATCTAAAAAAATATAAAATATATTTACTTCATTATTGTTTGATGTCTAATCACATTCATTTATTAGTAAAGGCTGAAAAGGGGAATGATTTGCCTAAATTTATGCAGTCACTTCTTCAAAAATACGCAAGCAAATTCCGTAAAAAATATAAGTCTGTTGGTTTTGTATTTCAAAACAGGTATAAAAGTAAGCTGATAGATAATGATGCTTATCTTTTGGAATGTGCTCGTTACATTGAGCGGAATCCCTTAAGAGCGAAGATAGTTACTGAACTATCCGGGTATGTATGGAGCAGCTATTCTTATTATGGAAAAGGAAAAACAGATGATATAATAACTTTAGATAATTCACTATATAGCTCTTTAGCTCAAACAGCGCAAGGTAGGCAAGAAGCATATGTTAAATATATTTTTGAAGAAAGGCCTTACGATTATATTGTAGATAAAACATTTAGGATTAAATAGGGTGTCCCTTTTTGGGACGTCCCCTAAAAGGAGAAAAATGAAGAAAGTTTTGAGTTTGAGTTTAGCGGTTATTTTGTTATGCGCGGTTAAAACTTTAGCTCAGGAAAAAATTCCTGCTCCAAGTGATGAGAAGACAAAAGCAATTCTATCGGATTTTGAGAATTATGCCGGCAAAGCAATGGAAGATTGGAAAATTCCGGGAATGGCCATTGCTATAGTGCAGGATGATTCGGTTATTTACTCAAAAGGCTTTGGTGTTAAAGTTACGGGAGGTAATGATCCGGTAAATCCTAATACGGTATTTCAGATAGGCTCAACGACTAAAGCTTTTACTGCCGCTTTGGTTGCGATGTTGGCGGATAAGGGTAAATTAACATGGAAAGATAGAGTGATTGACCATGTGCCTGATTTCAGGATGTATGACCCTTGGGTTACCCGTGAGTTTATGATTGAAGACCTTTTGGCGCAGCATAGCGGTTTACCTGCTTATTCCGGAGACGCCCAGGCATTTCTGGGGTTCGACAGGCAGCATATAATAAAATCTTTGAAACTTATTAAGCCTGTTAGTAGTTTTCGTTCGGAATTTGCTTATGTAAATAATCTTTTTTTGGTTGCGGCAGAGGTTGTGGAGAAAAATACAGGCAAAACATGGGAAGAGAACATCAGCGAGCAGATTTTTCAGCCTCTTGGCATGAATGATAGTTCTTATGATAGAAAAGCGCTTATGGAAGGTGTAGATGTTGCCACAGGCCATAGCGTGCGGGATAACTCGTTGGTAATAGTGCCCAAAGACTTGAACTGGGTTTATGTTTATGGGCCGGCAGGAGGCATAAATTCAAATGTCATTGATATGAGTAAATGGCTGAGACTGCATATAAATGGCGGGATGGTTGATGGCAAACGGCTGGTTAGCGAAGAGAATATGGATTTTATGCATTCGCCTCAAACAATAGCAAGTTACGATTCTAAAAAAGAACAAGGCGCGTTTTATTGCCTGTCATGGGTCTATGTAGATGCCCGGCCTTATCCTTATGTATGGCACAACGGAGAGACAACAGGGTATCATTCAATGATTGCCTTTTGGCCTGAGCCAAAAATAGGCATAGTGATACTTACTAACGAATCTACTAACCAGCTTGCGGAGGCTTTGCCGCAATACTTTGCTGATTTGTATTTTGGTAATCCAAAAAAAGACTACAGCAAAATTATGCTGGATGAATATAATAAAGCAAAAGCCAAGGCAGAGGCGGATGCGCCGAAAAAGCCGGCTGTTGTTTCTGCTCCTATTGCTTTGGATAAATATACCGGAAAATACTCAAATGATATGTATGGAGAAGCCGACGTGTTATTAAAAGACGGAACTCTTTTGCTAATACTTGGGCCCGCGAAGATTGAGTTACCGCTTGAACATTGGGACAGGGATATTTTTAAATATTCGTTTTCTATGTTGGGAGAGGACTCTGACGGTTTTGTCCAATTTATACAAGATCCAGACGGTTCGATAAAAAAGATTTCCATTGATATGTTTGGTCCGGATGGGTGGGGCGTTTTTGAAAGGATACAGGGGGCACATCCTGATGGCGCGTAATTTATTTATTATTAATCAATTGCAATATATATAAACCCAAATTTTGCCTCCTTTTACTTCTATTGATGGTGAAAGGAGGTATTTTTTTGTGTTATTCATAATTAGAAAGTTGGAAATTCTAACTTAATATAATTTATAACTTGACATAATTTCTAACATATGCCATAATTGTTGTGGAGGTAAAAAAAGATGACTATTACTAAACTTAAAGCAAA
Source organism: Candidatus Omnitrophota bacterium (assembly GCA_043813255.1). Taxonomy (GTDB): domain Bacteria; phylum Omnitrophota; class Gorgyraeia; order Gygaellales; family Profunditerraquicolaceae; genus JBDRLG01. The sequence goes on along the minus strand of JBDRLG010000012.1, from coordinate 16,943 downwards.
AAATCAGATTACAATTCCTGTTGCTATTATAAAGAAGCTGCGTCTTAGGCCTGAAGAACTGTTTGCAGTGGATGTAAAGAATAACTATATTAAGCTTACCCCTGTGGAAGTAGAACCGCGTTATACAGCAAAGGAACTGAAAGCGATTGAACTAATTGTACAGAAGAAAAAGAACAAGAGGAAGGCTTCCAAATAATGAATAAAAATATTTTTAATACCGCGCAATTCTATGTATGCGTTGATTCAGCGCATAAGCTTGATGATTCTCAGGCAGAAGTTGCTTTTGTGGGCCGATCGAATGTGGGCAAAAGCTCTCTTATAAATGCGCTTTGTGGCCGTCGTTTGCTTGCTAAGATTTCAAAAACCCCCGGTAAAACCCGCACAATTAATGTATTTTCCATATGTGATAGTAAGTGGATTGTTGATCTTCCGGGTTATGGTTTTGCCGCTGTTCCAATAAAAGAAAGAAATAGCTGGAAGGATATGATTGAAGGTTACTTTTCTAATCGGCATTCACTTAAAGCTATTTTTATTCTAGTTGATGCTTATGTTGGAGCAACAGCCCTTGACCGGCAAATGTTAGCATGGTTAAAAAGTGCGGGTATTCCGTATCACATAATCGTTAATAAAATTGACCGTGTTACGCAAGTAAAACTTGTTGAACAACGCCAAGGTTTAGCCTTAGATTTAGAAGTAATGCCGGAGCGTATTCTTTGGGTTAGCGCGAAAAAAGGCACTGGCATCAAAGATCTGCATACTATTATATCCGGTGTTCTTGCATTATAAAAGATAGAAAGATAGAAGGATCAACCCTAAAGCGTATTTTTCGATTGTGAAAGGTCATAACAAAGAGTATAATATGACCTGTATTTTAGCAAAAGGCAGTTAAATGAAGTTTTTTTGTTTTAAACACAAACACTATGAAAGAAAATAATATCCAAGCTAGGCCATTTTTAAAATGGGCCGGAGGTAAAGGGCAATTACTAGAGCAATTTCAACTTCGCTTTCCACAGGAATTGAATGGCAAGGGTATCATTAAACGGTATTATGAGCCTTTTTTAGGCAGTGGTGCGGTGTTTTTTTGGGTGATGCAGAACTGCAAGATTGAGAAGGCTTATATTAATGAGTTTAATTCTGAGATATACCTTTGCTATGTAGCAATTCAGAAAAACGTTGAGAGTGTTATTAATTATTTGAAGGTCTTGGAGAGAAAATACCATAGGTTGGATTTAATAAATCAAGAAGTGCTTTATTACCGGGTTAGAAATAAATACAACCAAACACGGCAAAGCGTTCATTTTAAGAAATATAGCATGGAGGGATACTTATCTCGGGTTGGGATGACAATATTTTTGAATCGTACTTGTTTTAATGGGCTATACAGAGTTAATTCTAAAGGTGAATTTAATGTGCCATTCGGTAGATACAAAAATCCTACTATTTGCGATAGTCAAAACCTTAGAGCGGTTAGTAAGGTCTTAAAAGATGTTAAAATAACAAATAAAGATTTTTCCGTTATTCAAAAGCAGATTAAAAACAATTCTTTTATTTATTTTGATCCCCCGTATCGTCCTCTTAATAAAACTTCTAGTTTTACTGCCTATTCTAATAATGAGTTTAATGATAAAGAGCAGGGGAGGCTTTGTAGTGTTTTTAAACAATTAAGCCGAATCAGTGGTGTTAAAATTATGTTAAGTAATTCCGATCCTAAAAATGAGAATAAGAATGATAATTTTTTCGAAACCCTATATAGTGGATTTAGAATAGAGCGATTAAAAGCAAGGCGTATGATTAATTGTGATGCTTCAAAGCGGGGAGAAATTAAAGAAATCTTAGTAATGAATTATTGATATTTTTTTATAAAGGGACAATATGAAATATTTAAAAGACTACAAGGGACTTCTATGCTGTAAGAATAGCAATGAAATTTTTGATTATTTTATGAAGACATTAAAACCCTCTACAATAGTTTGGCCGTATTTTGTAAACTGGGAAAAGGTTTTCGAGAATGTAAAAGAAATAGAAATCGGGCTTAATATACTCAATTATCTTATTGGCAAGGATGACTTTGATGAGGAATTTAAGGGGCTGATTAGAAAACATTCTGAGATTGTAAAGATAATTCCAGCTCTTGTAGTCCGTGATGGGCATAATACTAGGAAATTCAAAATCTTAGTAGATTATAAACATAAAAAGCTTGTCTATGAAGATTATAGTTTTGATTTAGATAAATTGACTGAAGATGATATTAAGAAATGCCTGACTTTTGTTAAAGAGACGGGTTTAAAAAGTTTATTAGTTAGTAAAAAAATTAAAAATCTTGTTGATTATATGGTTGGTGTAGAAGCAGGCCTTGATAGTAATGGCCGTAAAAATCGCGGCGGCACCATAATGGAAGATATCGTGGAGTGTTTTATTCGGGATATTTGCAAGAGAAATAAGCTTGAATATTTAAAAGAAGCGTCTGCCGTCCGGATTAAAGAAAAATTTGGTTTAGATGTGCCGGTTGATAAATCTTCAAGGAGATATGATTTTGTTATAGGCAATAAAAAGGGAATCTTTATTATCGAAGTTAATTTTTATAGCGGGGGAGGCTCAAAACTTAAAGCTACAGCAGGAGAATATAGGGATCTGTTTAATATTCTCAAAGGTAAGCATAAGTTCATTTGGATAACCGATGGAGATGGTTGGAAAGTTACAGCAAGGCCTTTACGAGAGACATTCGAGCATAATGATTATTTGCTTAACTTGGATATGGTTGAAAAATGTTTATTGGAAAGAATAATATTAGGTAATGGATAAAGAAATTAAATTTAGTGAAGAAACGACTACCGTTTGGTCTTTTCCGGAACGAGGTTCATGGGCAACACATAAGCCAACCTATCGTGGAAATTGGGCCCCGCAAATCCCCCGTAACCTTATTCTGAAGTATACTAAAGAAGGCGATTTAGTCTTAGACCCTATGGTAGGGGCTGGTACTGCTTTAATTGAAGCCAGATTACTAAATCGTAATGCGATAGGTATAGATATTAACCCGCAAGCTATAAAACTCTCAAAAGAATCACTAAAGTTTGAAGTAGTGAATAAATCTAAACAAGAGTGCTATGTAGGAGATACTAGAAAGCTAGAAAAAATTACCAATAATTCCATTGATCTTATAGCAACACATCCTCCGTATTTAAATATTATTAAATATTCAGAAACGCCGCTTGCAGGTGACCTGTCAAACATCGGCAGTCTTTCAAAATTCCTTTTTGAATTTGAGCCGGCAGTAAAAGAGTTCTATCGCGTTTTAAAACCCAATCATTATTGTGCGATTTTGATTGGAGATACAAGGCGTCATAGGCATTATGTGCCATTAGCCGTTAATGTAATGAGCCTATTTTTAAGAAATGGTTTTATTCTAAAAGAAGATATTATAAAAGTGCAATATAATTGTCAAACAACTCCGCGATGGAGCGCAGCTGTTAAAAAATATGATTTTTATTTAATTATGCATGAGCATTTGTTTATCTTTCGTAAACCCGCAGAGAGGGAAGATATTAGTTCGTATAGAGAAAGTTCTTTGTTAGCTTTAAATTCATAATTGCTATATTTATAATGGTTACATAACAAATCCGGTGTTTTTAAAATATTTTGGCATAATTTTATGCGTATAATTATTATCTTTTTAATTTTTGTTTTAGCTGTTGTTGCTTTTGGTTATTGCAAAGCGGATGATGGCGCGTTTGAACAATTAAAGTCAGGGCTTAAAAGCCAGGGTGTGTCGGATCAATTCATAAAGATTACTGAAAGTTCAGTAAAGAGGATGATATCTTCGGGGGCAAAAACAGCGGATATAGAAACTGTCTTGATGGATTTATGGAAAGAAGGAGTTAAGGGCAGGGCATTAAAGAACGCGATTTCCGCGGTAGCCGAGTTAGTCGCAAACGGAGATGATACTTTAGAGGCATCCAGTATTGCCTCTGGCGCGGCGCATAAGGCAGAGGCTGAAGGTTTAAGCGGATTCGCTGTGGGCATGAGGGTCAAAAAGGCAGTTAATGATAGAAAAGCATATCTAAAGAGCCTTAAGAAATAATATTTAAAGTGGTATTAACTAAAGAGACGTGAATTCGACATAAGATATTTTTGGTAGCCGGCAAGCTTTAGCTTGCGTAGTAAAACGCAGGCTAAAGCCTGCGGCTACCATCAAAACTACCCATTTATGCGTTATATCGAATTCACGTTAAAGAGAATATTGAATGGATGAAATCAGGATTTTAACTCCTAATGGTTCAATTGGAAGCGGCTTTCCTCAAGGATTGTTTGAAGAAGGCATGAAACGCAATCCCCACGCTATTGCGGTTGATGCTGGTTCAACTGATCCCGGCCCGTATTTTCTTGGCAAAGGAGTGTCGATTTCTAATAAAATGATGATAAAAAGGGACATTGAGATATTACTGCTGGCGCGGGATAAAAATAATATTCCTTTATTGGTGGGTTCGGCCTGCGGGCCCGGGACTAAGTCTACTCTTAAGTGGACTATTGATATTGTCCAAGAAATTGCCAGAGAAAAAAATCTCCATTTTAAATTAGCGGTTATTCCCGGAGATATTGATAAAGAGTTTTTAAAAAATGCGGTTAGGCAGGGGAAGGTGCGCGTTTTTGAGTCGGGTAAAGCTTTAACTGTGGAAGAAGTGGATAGGGCCGCTAATATTGTAGCCCAAATGGGAGTTGAGCCTTTTATTGAAGCATTGAAATCAAAGCCGGATGTGATTATTGCCGGACGGGCTTATGATCCGGCTATGATGGCGGCACTTCCAATCATGAATGGTTTTGATCAGGCTTTGGCTGAGCATATGGGAAAAATACTTGAATGCGGTTCTATGGCGGCTGAACCATCTTCTGGTTTTGAGCCGATTTTAGGTACAATTAGAAAAGGATGTTTTTTAGTAGAGCCGATGAATCCAAAAAGTAAATGTACTCCTAAATCTGTAGCTGACCACTCTCTTTATGAAGAGTGTAATCCTCTTAAAGCCGGTCTTCCAGGAGGAACGCTGGATTTGACTCAGACGGTATTTGAACAAACCGGCCGTATGACCAAGGTGAGCGGGACTAAATTTATCAAAGACGCGTATACAGTAAAAGTTGAAGGCGCGGCTAAGGTGGGTTATCGTACGGTTTTTATTGCCGGGGTCAGGGATCCGATTATGGTCAGCCAGATAGATTATTTAATTGATGAAGCGGTGAAAAACACCAAGGCTTTTTTCTGTGACGTAGCTGAAGATTTTCAGATTTTGTTTCATGTCTACGGTAAAAATGGGGTTTTGGGGAAGGCCGAATGTATAAAAGATGCCAGGCCTTTTGAACTGGGGCTTGTTGGCGAGGTGGTGGCTAAAACACAGGAGTTGGCCAGTACGATTTGCGGGTACCTTTCGCATTTAAGTATGCATTTAGATTATCCCGGATGCAAAGCAACCGCCGGAAATTTAGCCATGCTTTATTCTCCGGAAAATATTGATACGGGAGAAGTTTTTGAATTTAATATCTATCATTTACTGGAAGTTGACAGCCCGACTGAGTTATTTCCTATAAGTTATGAGGAGATATAATGGTTAATATTGCTGATATAGCCACGATTATTCGCAGTAAGAACGCCAAGCCTTTTTTATTTACCATGGATATTTTTTTTGATAATTTAGAGCACTATGAAAAAGCGGTAAAGTCCGGGGTTATAAATAAGGAACTTATCGCGCGGATGTATCAGTTAGAAAATGAGGACAAGGTTGAAATTTATAATTTTGCTCAAGCCTGGGCAATTAAAATTACTATTCCTAGAACTGTGGCTTCGGGCGGAATAGGAGATACTGATATTTATGGCGCTCAGCAGCATGCTCTGTTATATGCTATAAAAATCCCTATTTAAAAATAATGGTAATGTCAAAAATTCAATGACAAATTAAAAATAGTGTTTCCTCTCCCGCAAGAGACTGTGCCAAATGAAGTTTTTAGGGGCATTTGTGTCATTGCGGGGAGTGAAACGACGAAGCAATCTCGACGAGGATTAAGATTGCTTCCCCTGCACCATACGGTGCAGGGTCGCAATGACACTCAAAAATGGCCATTTGACCCAGTCTCGCAAGGGGAGAGGAATAATAATAATAATGGAGTATTTTTACAATACCAAAATAATTAAGAGGAGTATTAAATGATAGATAAAAATCCTGAATCTACATGGAAGCATTTTAAAAACAATTTTCCCTGGAAAGATATGTTCTTAGGTTTTTTAATTCCGAAAGCGTTTTTTCTTTATGGCGCGCGCCATAGTATGCCTTTTCTCTGGGGAGCTATAGCCTTAGCCTGGTGCGTGGGGGTATTTTATTTAAGCCATCTGAAAGCTCATAAGGTGAATTTTTTTGCTATCTTTGCCGTAATTATGATTATAGCGCGCATAATTGTGGTGATTGCCGGAAAAAGCCCCCGGATGTATTTATATGTGCTGGCATTGGATAATTTTGTTGTGGGAATTATTTTTATGGCATCGCTTTTATTTAAGCGTTCGCTGATGCAGTTGTTTGCTGATTCCGCCAGTGCTCAAGTGCCTCAGGAGATTTTACATTCAGTGTATTATGGTAAAGCATGGAAAATAGTTACTTTTGCGTGGGCGATAGCATATATACTGTTTGCGTTAGTGCTGGTGTTATTAAAATCCTGCAACTTAAGAATTGTTGGCTTGATTGATATGCTCGCTGGTTGGCCGCTTGTGATTGCCCTATTTATTTTTACCCTTAAATTTCCCGCTTGGTACTGGAAAAATAATTACGCCAAGATTAAGGCAGGCCAATAAATGATTATTTTAGCATGAAGGCATTAGCGGTAGTTATATTTATAGTTTTAATCCTAAGGCAGAAATCACCGGTTTTTAAACCGGTGATGAATGCAAGGTTGCCTCAGGAGGGAACCTCCTAAAGTATCAATAGTATTATGTGAAATATTGTTTTTAAATAAAAAGGAGCCTCGGACTTTAGTCCGAGGGGTTCCACTATTAACAGGTTGTGCTCTTAAGGTAGTTGATATGGAAAAAGTAAAATTGCAGACTGTAAAAGTTGATGATGTCATTCTTGGGTATAAAATAATAGGTAAAGGATATCCTTTGGTTTTGATTATGGGTTATGGCTCTACGATGGATATGTGGGATTCCAGAGTTTTAACTGAATTTGCCAGCCGTTATCAAGTAATCATTTTTGATAATCGCGGAATGGGCAGTTCAACTGCTTCTGATAAAGAATTTAATATCGGTTTATTTGCTGAAGATACTGTTGGATTGCTTAATGCCTTGAATATAAAAAAGGCCAATGTCTTAGGTTTTTCTATGGGAACTAATATTGCTCTTGAATTTACACTGCGTTATCCTGAGATGGTTAATAAGTTAATTCTTTACGCGGGAGATTGCGGAGGGAAAGAATCAGTTCAGCCGGATGAGCAAGCGATGAAGCAATTAACCGATACTGCCTGCACGCCTGAAGAAAAAAACAATAAGATGATCAAGCTTATATTTCCGGAAAAATGGCTAAAAGATAATCCCGGAGCACTTAAATATCTTCCTAAAGTAACTGAAATAAGTTCTCTTGAGATTATTGACCGCCAGACTAAGGCTATGACTACATGGGAGGGGTGTTATAGCCGGCTTGGTAATTTAACTTTGCCGGTACTGCTTATAACCGGAACTGAAGATGTGCTTGTTCCACCGCAAAATTCATTGATTTTGGCTAATCGCATTCCTTTAGCGTGGTTAGTGCGGATTAAAGGGGCAGGGCATGGGTTAATGTATCAATATCCGCAAGATTTTATAAAAACCGTGTTTTTATTTCTTCAATCTCCGGAAAAAATACCTTAAGTCCAGAAGGGGAAATTTACATTATGAATTTAATTGATTTCGGATTTCAAAACTCAAATCTTTTTCAGCATATGCCGCTTTTTGACGAAATTTTATACGCAGGGCATAATCAGGAAAAAGTCCGCCAATATAAAGCGGTTCATGAAGGCCAGTCCTGTAACCTTTTAGCATTAAATTTTATCCGTAATGATGAAAAAATGCTCTGGGACGCGGTAGTGGATTTTGTAAAGCGCAGTACAATTAATGCCACTTCCAGCATCCGCGGTAGTTATATTTTTGACCTTCTGACTATTGATATACACAAAGAGATTAAAACATTTAAGCATTCCGAGCTTTCCACTGTCATTATAAATACGGCTAGTAAATTAGCCCCGGGTGAAATTAAGATGATTAAGTATTCTTCCGTCTACGCGCTCATTCATAAAACTATCGCTTGCGATTGGGGTAAAATTAATTTTAAAACCGCTGTGGATGTATTTAAAGATAAGCCGGATTATTTAGATCTGCTTATTAAACAGATTTTGAAGGGGTATATATTCTTACGTGATCCGGTTATTCTTTTGTTAAATGATCTTAGCCAAAATCCCATTTTTGACCTTCAAAATGAAACGCAGCAAGTAAGAATAAAAAAAGTTATAGCTAATCTTATCCCGAATTCAATTGAATTTGTTCCTGAAGTTTATATTCAGGATAAAAATGGGGCAAGAGAACTGCTTTCCGGGGGGAAGTTGTAGTTTCTTTTTCCCCTCTACTTGTGGGAGGGGGTTAGGGGAATATGAAGATGTTAGCCTCCCACAAAGGGAATAGGTGTAAACTTAAGCAAGTTAAAGCATGATTATGTTGGTAGCCGCAAGCTTTAGCTTGCGTTGGACGACGCAGGCTAAAGCCTGCGGCTACCATAATCAGCTTAAGTTTACACGCATGCCACAAAGGGGGAGGGAAAAGAGAGGTATGAATATTACCAATAAACTTGTTAGGCATGTTAAAAGGCTTCAGCAATGCCGGTTGTGCCCGCGGATGTATCCGCCTGTGGTTAGCGGCGGGGCGGTGGTGAGTAAGGTTTTGCTTGTGGGGCAGGCGCCGGGGGATAAGGAGCCGAAGCTGGGACGGCCGTTTGCCTGGACTGCGGGCAAGACTCTTTTTCGCTGGTTTAACGAGTCCGCGGGAGTAAGCGAAGAAAAGTTCCGCGTTTCTATATATATGGCGGCGGTATGCCGGTGTTTTCCCGGGAAAGCGCACACGGGCGGAGACCGTGTGCCGTCACCTCAGGAAGTACAGAATTGCTCTGTGTGGCTTAAACGTGAATTGGATATTTTAAAACCGGAATTGGTTATTCCTGTTGGTAAACTGGCTATCGCGCAATTTCTTCCATTGCAAAAGCTTGATCAAATCATCGGCCGTAAGTTTAAGCTTACAGGTGATGGATGTTGTTTTGATGTTATCGCGTTGCCACACCCCTCAGGCGCGTCACCGTGGCATCGAAAAGAGCCGGGCAAGAGTTTGCTTAAAAAAGCCCTGCGGCTTATAGTTAAACATCCGGCATTTAATCCCTTAACAAAATATAGTAGATAATGACAAATAATATTAAGAATGATATGGGGTTACAGCCGATTGCCGGGCTTATAGCTGAACATGGGTTAAAACCTCATGATCTGGTACGTAATTCAACTGAACAGCTTACCTTCAAGATGGTTAGCCGCGCGGTTAAGGGTAGGCGGCTTACGCCAAACATCCAGCGTAAGATTGTTAACGCCTTGAACAAAGCTGTGGGGAAAGAGTATGAGTTGAAAGATCTTTTTAACTATTAAATAATTGTCAAATGCCCTGTCTTCTTGTATAATAATAGACCTATTGATAGTCCTGTCAATAATCCTGCCAAAAGTAGGTAAATAAATCTAAGACAAGGAATAAAACATAGAAGCATTGTTAAGGAGTGAGAATATGATTTCTGTTGAGAATGTATCGTTACAATTTGGGCAGCGTAAGCTTTTTTCCGGGGTAAATATTGTCTTTTCATCCGGGAATTGCTATGGATTGATCGGCGCTAATGGTTCAGGTAAGTCTACTTTTTTGAAGATTCTTTCAGGTGAAATTGATTCAAGTACCGGAAATGTGTCTATTCCTGCGGGAAAGAGGGTTTCTGTGTTGAAACAGGACCAGTTCGCTTTTGACGAGTTTACGGTATTAACCACAGTTATTATCGGCCATAAAAGGCTCTATGAGATTATGGCAGAGAAAGACGCATTATATTCAAAAAATCCGTTTACTGATGAAGATGGCATGCGCGCTTCAGAACTTGAAGAAGAATTTACTGAAGCAGGAGGCTGGAACTCTGAATCTGACGCGGCTAAGCTTTTAAGCGGTTTAGGCATTGAAGAATCTCTGCATACGGCACAGATGAAGCAATTGGAAGCCGGCCAGAAAGTGCGTGTGCTTTTAGCTCAGGCGTTATTCGGTAATCCGGATATTTTGCTTTTAGATGAGCCTACTAATTATCTTGATGTTGATTCATGCATGTGGCTTGAAGAGTTCCTTTGTGATTTTGATAATACCGCTATTATTGTCTCTCATGACCGGCATTTTTTGGATAAGGTTTGTACGCATATCGCGGATATTGATTTCGGCAAGATCAAGCTTCATTCGGGAAATTATACTTTTTGGTCGGAATCCAGCCAGTTAGCGGCGCGCCAGCGCAGTGAAGCAAATAAAAAGATAGAAGATAAGCGCAAAGAATTGAAAGAATTCATTATGCGTTTTTCTAATAATGCTTCTAAGTCAAAGCAAGCCACTAGCCGAAAAAAGATACTTGAAAAACTTGTCATAGAAGATATTGAGCCGTCTTCGCGCAAATATCCTTATATTAATTTTGAGCAGGAGCGAGAGGCAGGCAATGAGCTTTTAGGTATAAATAATATGTCTAAAACAGTTGATGGCGTGGTTATGTTTGAAGGATTAAATATCACTATTCATAAAGGGGACAAGGTTGCTTTTGTAGGGCCGAATGACCTTGCTAAAACTTTGCTTTTCCAAATCCTGATGAATGAGAATCAGGCTGATAGCAGGCCAGAGGGCAGTGGTTTGGCTTCCTTTAGCCAAAGCCACGGGGATTTTAAGTGGGGTTTTTCAACCAAGCGCGCGTATTATCCGAGAGATAACACTGTTTTTTTTAATCTAGGCTTAAATATCGTTGATTGGCTTAGGCAGTATTCAGCAAATACCGAAGAGGAGTTTATACGCGGTTTCTTGGGCCGTATGCTTTTTTCAGGGGAAGAATCGCTTAAGCCGGTGAATGTTTTATCTGGAGGAGAAAAAGCCAGATGTATGCTGGCGCGTATGATGGTTTCACAGCCCAATGTGCTTATTTTGGATGAGCCGACTAACCATTTGGATTTAGAGTCTATTACAGCTTTAAACAGAGGCTTGGAAAAGTTTCATGGGACAATACTATTTTCATCTCATGACCATCAATTAGTTCAGAGTGTAGCTAACCGTATCATTGAAATCGCTCCTAAAGGCTATATCGACCGCGTAGGCACGACCTTTGATGAATATTTGGAGAACGACCAGATAAAACAACAGCGCCATCAGTTGTATACGGTTTAACTCGTGTCCAAATTATGATAATTGTTATCTTCGGTAAAATGTTTTTGAGATGTCAATAGCGTGTCATTCAGACTGTGTCGCAATCCATATTTTAACGCGGTAGCCGCCCCGCCAAGGCGGGGCGTTTCCGACGCTGGTAAAACGCTCCGCTTACGGAGCGGCTACCAAAAATGCAATTACGACACAGTCTGATTGCGAGGACCCCGACGTTACGTCGGGGGACGAAGCAATCTTCCGTCGTTAAGATTGCTTCGCTCTGCTCGCAATGACACTAATTTGGACAGTAATGATACAGTTTAACTATTAACCGGAGGTATTTATGGAAATAAAGGTAGAAAGATTATCTCAGGATGAATTGGATAAAAGAGGTGTTAAAGGCTGGCCGATTTGGACAAAAGAGGTTTCAAGATTTCCCTGGTCGTATGATAGCGTTGAGGAATGTTTAATTCTTGAAGGGCAGGTTACAGTAGAAACAAAGGATGGCCAAAAAGTGAAATTCGGTAAAGGAGATTTTGTGACTTTCCCAAAAGGGCTTTCTTGTACATGGATAGTTGAGAAACCAGTTAGAAAACATTATAATTTTAAGTAAAAGGGAATTAATAAATCCGCGGTAATTGTTTTTTTGCCTGGGGGCAGAAGGGGTTGAGGGAGCCGCCTAAAGGAATTTTTTATAAACAGAGAGTGTGTCTTTGGTGACTCTTTCTTTGCTATATTGTGATTCGAGCATTTGCCTTCCGGTATACCCTAATCTATCCCGTAATTTTTTATCACCCAAAAGATTTTTAATTTTTTCCGCTAAAAGTTCAAAGTCTCTCACGGGAATAACAAATCCGTTTATCCCGTCTTTGATAACTTCGGGCATTCCTCCGGAGTTGGTGATAATCATCGGTTTTGCAGTAGCCATCGCCTCAAGCATGGTCAAACCAAAAGGCTCGCCGCTAGAAGAAGGATAGACGCAGATATCACTTAGAGCATAAAGCTCTTTCATTTCATCCAGGGAATAAGTGTCAATTAGACAGTTTTTTTCCAGTTTAAAGTGTTTTATCAGGTGTACAAAATATGCAATATCTTTCTGTTGGGTTTCGCCCCAATCAATAATATTTTTTGAACCCGCTAACACTAGCATAATATCGGGGTATTTTTCTTTCACTATAGTTATAGCTTTAATGCTTGTATCGCAGCCTTTGGCTAAACCGATCCTCGCAGGATGGAAGACTATTTTTTTATTTTTCAGCCGGGGATATTTTTTAAGTATTTTTGCAGTGTTTACTTTAGGATGAAATTTTCTTTGGTTTATTCCGTGATGGATCACGGTGATTTTTCTATCGTCTATACCGATACCGATAATTTCTTTTTTTATAAAGTGGCTGACGGCAATTATATGCGTCCAATCTATTTGATGGGTGAGCTCTAGAAATAAAAGGTCATCCCAGACATTATGAGCAGTAAGGATTAAAGGAATGTTTTTTTGTTTGGCTAAATCAGCAATGGCTTCAGCGTGGGTTTTACTAAAGTAATGCATGTTATGAGTATGGATTATATCAGGTTTGTTTTTTCTTAAAAAAGAAGAAAAAACGCTGTACACTTCATCTTTTATGCCTTCCAGCCCTCTTTTATAAAGCCAGTTGAGGTCCATAATCGGGATGCGGTATATATCTACGCCATTATATTTATATCTGACTTTTGCGCCTTCTGCCGTCCCTGTAAGCAGGCTGACTTGGTGCCCCAGTTTGACCATTTGGGATAAAATTATAGTAAGATGGGTTTCTACGCCTCCAACTATAGGAGGAAAACCCCAGTGCAGATGCGCTATACTTAATTTATTTTTTCTCATTGTTAATAATAGTATTTCTCTTCCGAAACAGGGGATTTTCTCTTGAAGATATATTTTTTATTCGGCTTAATAGAGGTAATTTTATCAAAGGCTCCTAAATCTACTTTTTTCTTTTTATGAGAAAGTGCTTTTACGCAGATGGTATTATTTGCCAATTCTAATTGTAGCATATCTTCCTTCCAAAGTAAAGAAAAGACCATTTTCTTCCAGCTGCGCGGCATTCTGGGATTTATGTGTAATTTTTCCTTGGTAATACTTACGCCGGCAAAACCGAAGATTACTGCCTGCCATGTCCCGCCTAAACTGGCACCGTGCATGCCTTCTTTAGTATTGCCGTAGAGATTGCTGATATCCATACGCAAAGAGACATTAAAAAGGCTATATGCCCTTTGTAGATCAGAGCAGATGCAGGCAATGATTGAATGAATAGAAGGGCTTAGGGAAGATTTGTGCAAAGCCTTTTTTATATAAAAATTGTAGTTTGCCATTTTGATATTTAAGGAATAAATATCGGATAATAAATAAATGAGCATCAGAGTATCCGCCTGTTTTACAAACAGGGTTTTGTCTATGTTTTGAGTTTTTAGATTTGGGGATATAATCGGGATACCGTTTTCATCGGTTTCACTAACCGAGACTTTCTTGAGCCTAAAATATCCGTCAAATTGTTCGATGATTTGGTTGCGATTAATATTTTCAGATAGAAGAGAGGCTATTCTTCCCCAATCTTTTACCTCTTCGTCTTTGAGGCCTAATTTTCTTTGCATCTCCAGGCAGAATGCAGGGGAATCCTTTTTGATTTTATGGAATGACTTATAGGCGATATGCAGGTTCCACTTCGCCATTATATTAGTATAAGCATTGTTGTTCACATTCAGATGAAATTCATCCGGGCCGATAACTTGGTTTATTTCGTATTTTTTAGTTTTTTTATTGAAGACAGAGCGGGAACCCCAAAACCTTGCCGTTTCAAAGATGATTTCGTATCCGAAGTCTCGCATAAATTTTTCATCGTCCGTAGCCACATAATATTTATAGAAGGCATAGCTGATATCAGAAGTTATATGATGCTCAAATTTATGCGTGAGAATCTTGATTATGCTGCCGTCGATATCTTTTGCCCACTCGGGAGTTTCTTCTTTACCGGTATCGGCTGATTCCCAGGGGAATTTTATTCCCTTGAAACCCCCTTTCTTGGCAAGCTGTTTTGCTTCATCCAGCCTTTTGTATCGATAAAGAAGTATATTTTTAGCTGTTTCAGGAAAATTAAAAAGATAAAAAGGCAGGAGGAAAATCTCCGTATCCCAGAAGATGTGCCCGCGATAGCCTTCGCCGCTTAATGTCCTTGCGCCGATACTAGAGAATCCGTCATCCGCATTAGCGCAAATGAGCATGTGGTAGATGTTAAAACGTAGATTCTGTTGTAAGTTAGCGGTCCCTTCAATGATGATATCTGCTTTCTTCCAGAGTCTTTTCCATGCCCGGATATGATTTTTAATCAGGTCTTCAAATTTAGCGCGAAAGGCTCCGGAAAATGCTTTGAAGGTTTGCTTTTTGTATTGAGATAGATTGTTATCGCAGGGGAACCGTTTAATATAAAATATCTTTGTAAAGGTGATAGTTTGATTTTTCCTCAATTTAAGACTAAAGATATTATTCCGGGCAAAGACTTTTTTGCCGTTGGTTTCATAGTAAAAACCGGACCAATAAATGATGGTGTGTTTTTTCTCTAGGGTTTCGACAACCAGATACCCGGCATCCCGCGATTGCCCCAATTCTTTTAACCGGAAATGCCTTTTTCTTCCTTCAGTGAGGACCCCGGCATTTGAGATGGAGGTATCAATACCCGTGTGTATATCTATTTCGCAAGGTTCATCTAGGGGTGTGATAGAAATTTGCATTACCCCGACATTTTTGTTATCCATAGAGGCGAATCTTAGCGATTTATAGTCAAAGCGCGATTTCTTACTGTTTTGATACAGGGTATGACGGGTGAGGAGCCCTTTTTTTAGATTGAGGACACGCTTATGTTTTAAAACATCCATGGCTGCTATACCTAGCTTTTCCCCCTTGGCGGTGAATCTGAAATTAAAGGCATTGGGTAAATTTACCAGTTCCGCGACCTGGGATAGCATTTTATCATATACGCCGGCAAGATAAGTGCCCGGCATAGCATCGTAAGGAGTTTCCTCCAAGACACCCCTTGTCCCGAAATAGCCATTACCCAAAGCAAATTGAGATTCGCGGATGTTTTGCAGGGATCTGTCCCATCCTATTTCTTGTATTAGCCAGAGATCATCATCGATATACTGAGAATAAAAATTTTTCATCGTAAAGATAACCGTTTAAGTTTAGTGAGAGTAAGTTTTTTTAAATTATTGACAATAAGATCTGCTTGTTTTAATCGCGCCGGTTTACCATAGCGGTCAATGCCCACGGCTTTCATTCTGGCGCGTTTTGCGGCAATGATGCCTAAAAGTGCATCTTCTACAACTACGCACTCTCCCGCTTTTAATCCTAATCTTCTAGCGGCCAAAAGAAAAATGTCAGGATAGGGTTTGCCTTTTTGGGTGTCGTTTCCCGTAATGATTACGTCAAAGAGTTTATTTATTTTAGCTTTCTTTAAAATATAAAGACAGTTTTTGCTGGAAGAAATAACTGCCCGTTTTGTTTTGTTTTTTATCAAAGTATTTATTAAATATAAAGCGTCAGGGTAAGTCTTAACACCCTCTTTTTTGAGAAACCCCATAAAATACCGCTGTTTCTTCGAGGCCGCCTTTTTTAATTCTTCTTCGTGCAGCTCAGGCAAAACCGCCCTTGCTCCGCTAATCCGTGGTATACCGTCGACTTTTAGCGCGTAATCTTTAAAAGTAAATCTCCTGCCGTATTCAGAAAACATTTTTTTCCAGGCCTTAAAGTGTAGAGGTACAGTGTTGACTACAACCCCGTCCATATCAAAAATGACTCCTTTTAACGGCATAGTAACCTCGAATTTAAGATGGGCTGTGCCCGTTTGAGCACCTTAAAAATATTAAATTATTATACATCACCATAATCAATTTTTAAAGGTAATATTTTAATATATATTTTAACATTGCTGTCCAAATTAGTGTCATTGCGAGCGAAGCGAAGCAATCTTATCGTCAGAAGATTGCTTCGTCACTTCGTTCCTCGCAATCAGACTGTGTCACAATCTATATTTTAACGCGGTAGCCGCAACCTTTAGGTTGCGTTTCCGACGTTGGTAAAACGCTCCGCTTACGGAGCGGCTACCAAAAATGCAATTACGACACAGTCTGAATGACACGCTATTGGTATCTCAAAATTATTTTTCCGACGATAGCAATTGTTCTAATTTGGACATAAGTGATATTTTAAGGTTGTCAATTTTACCGTTTATATGTGGTTTAACCACGGAATCTATTATTTTTGATCCTGCGGTCAAGCCGCAGGATGACAATACGCGGGCAGGTATCCCATAAACCGTATTTTAATCCTAAGGCAGAAATCACCGGTTTTTAAACCGGTGATGAATGCAAGGTTGCCTCAGGAGGGAACCTCCTAAATTATCAATAGTATTATGTGAAAATTTTTAATAGTTATCGCCGAAGGTGATTTTCTTGGTAAAAA
>JBDRLG010000011.1:0-9262 GCA_043813255.1 Candidatus Omnitrophota bacterium | reverse complement strand
GCATCTCCCAGATGTTCATAAATTACTGGATCCTTTAATAAACCAATTGCCTGCGTTAATGTCTTTATCGCCAGATTTATATCGCCTTTTTTAAAATAAAGCCAGCCTAAACTATCTACATAAGCTCCATTATCAGGCTGAAGTTTTAAAGCTTTCTTGATAAGCTTTTCTGCTTCATCTAAATTTTTTCCCTGCTCCACATAAAAATACCCTAAATAATTTAATGCTTCGTGATAATCAGGGTTTATTTCTAAAACTTTCTTTAACTCTTTTTCTAGTTCTTTCTTATCGCCTTTTTCATCATAAATACAGGCTAAATAATAATGCGCGTCCGCATCTTTATCAGAAGCATCAATAACCAAGCGGTACATTTTTTCCGCGGCATCTAATTTTTTCTGCTGCAGGTATAAAAACCCCAAATCCTTATAAATACTTATATTTTCAGGGTTACGCTTAGCAGCATTCTTAAGCGCTGTCTCGTATTCTACATTGGCTTCTTCGGTTTTATTCTGAAGAGAATATAAAAATGCCAGTATCGCATGAGATTCTACTGCTTGCGTGTCTATTTTCACGCAGGTATTAAGCTCTTCTACTGCTTTTTCTATATCGTTATTCTTAATATATGCTAACGCGAGATTTAAATGAATAACTATATTTTTTTTGTCAGTCCTTAGAGCACTTTTATATTCCTGTATCGCGCTGCGGACATCCCCTAAATCATCATATATTATTGCCATTATATAATGGCTTAATGATAATGATGCTTTCTTATCTATCGCAAAACTATCATTAATAAAACATAGCGATGCAATTAGACAAATCAATATTGCCCAACAATACTTTATTTTGCTCAAAGTCATCTTTTAAGCACCATGCCATTACGCCTGATTTTTATGCCCAAGCTCTCTTCTTTACATGACGAAGACGACGGCGCTGTTTTTTTCTTTTATGAGTTCTTATTTTTTGTCTTTTTCTTTTTTTACCACAAGGCATATTTCCTCACTCCGTTCAGTAGAAACCAAATTTTAGTATATTACTTTATTTAATGGATACTCTATAATACCTTCAGCTCCGGCATTTTTTAATTTTGGTATTAATGTACGCACTACTTTTTCATCAATAACTGTCTCAACCGCGCACCACAGGCTTTCAGAAAGGCCGGAAATAGTGGGCTTTTTTAATGCTGGCAAAAGAGAAATTACTTTATCTATATCTCCTTTTTTTACATTCATTTTTAAACCGACTTTTTCTTCCGCGGCTATAGCTCCAGTCAACAACAAAGCTATCTGGTTCATCTTTTCTCTTTTCCATTTATCTTTATAAGCTTTTTTATTAGAAATAAATTGGGTAGTAGACACACAAAGAGTATCTATAATAGCTAATTTATTAGCTTTAAGGCTTCTTCCTGTCTCAGTTAATTCTACGATTGCGTCAACCAAACCTGAATTAACTTTGACCTCAGTGGCACCCCAGGAGAATTCTACTTCAACTTTTACTTTATTTTTACGGAAATAACCGGTAGTTACATTTACTAATTCAGTCGCAACCCGTTTACCGCTTAATTGTTTTGGATATTTAATACCGGAATGCTCCGGCACAGCCAAAACCCATCTGACCTTATTTAAAGTCTGCTTAGAATAAGCCAAATCAGCAATCCTTTCCACATCAGAATTGTTCTCCAATATCCAGTCATTGCCTGTAATCCCGCAGTCTAAAGCACCGTCTTCCACATATCTTGACATTTCCTGAGCGCGCAATAACACCGCCTCAATCTCAGGGTCATCTATAGAAGGAAAATATGACCGGTCAGAAGATAAAGAAACATTAAAACCCGCTTTTCTAAACAACTTAAAGGTTGTTTCTTGAAGGCTGCCTTTAGGTAAACCTAATTTTAAAACATTATTTTTCATTTTTTTATTTAATTAAATCATTGATATTTTTCCACACGGTCACCTATTATACAAACTTAATATTGTTTTGTAAAGAAAAAAAACTTATTTATTAATTGAAAAAATACTTTTTTCAACTATAATAAAATTCTAATTATAAAGTATAAAACCTATACGCATTATTAAAGAAATAAACCCGCTCCTTGTATTTACACTCAAAAATTCTCTTACGATAATTTTCGAGTATACTGCGGAGTTAATAATGTAAAGTATAGAACCTATACGCATTATTAAGGAGATGACCATGCTTAAAATACTATACAAGAAGAAAATAGCTAAAAAAATATGGATTGTGCTCGCGATAATGATCCTGCCGGCTTTTGTGCTTTGGGGATCAAGCAGCATGCTAAAAAACAAAGGGACTAAAGAATCAGGCCCAATAGGAGAAATTTTCGGGCAAAAAATATCCTCGATTGAATACAGGAATGCTTATAATGCCACACGTAATCAGGCTATTATGCAGTTAGGCGATAATTTTTCAAAGGTTGAAAAATATTTAAACCTTGACTCTCAAGCATGGGACAGGCTTATCTTGCTGGAAGAAGCAAAAAAACGCTCAATAACCGCCAGTAATCAAGAAGTTATAGCTTTAATACAAAGCTATCCATTTTTCAAAAACAAAGGCCAATTTGACGATAATATATATCAGGAAATGGTACAATATGTCTTCAATACACAGCCCAGAGACTTTGAAGAACAAACACGAGGAAACATCATCCTCTCTAAACTTTTTAAAGCGTTAACTTCCGGGGTAGAAATGAGCGGGCAAGAGATACAAACGGAATATGAAAAGGTAAATGAAGAAGCATCTTTATATTACATATCTGCCCTGCCTGTTGATTTTATAAAAAAAATATCCACCAGTGAAAAAGAAATAAAAAATTATTATGACACTAACCGTTTAGAATTCAAACTCCCTCTTTCTTTTAATCTTGAATATGTCGTTTCAGAATCAAAAGATAAAATAGGAAGCCTTTTGCCCCATATAAATAAAAAGGGTTATTATTATAAAATTGTCTCTCAAGCAAAGCTGGAGTTGAAAGAAACAGGATTTTTTTCTGAAATCACCCCAATACCCGGTATAGGCTGGTCACCGCAAGTTTTAAGCCTGCTGCCTAAAACAAAAGTTGAAGAATTCCTTCCGGTAGTCCAAATTGATAATAAATATTATTTATTCCTCCTAAAAGAGAAAAAAGAACCTTATATTCCTGAATTCAATGAAATCAAAGATACAGTAAAACAAAAATACATAGAATATAAATCTAAAGAAATTGCTAAAGCAAAATTGGAAGAATGCCAAAAACAATTAGAGAAAGATTATATAAAGAATCCCAAATCAGTAAACTTTGATAACCTGGCTAGAAAGTACCGTTTAAAATCAGATGTCACCATTCCCTTTAAATATGGCAGTTATATTGAAGGTATCGGATCATCAGACCAATTTTGGACAGAAGCTAAAAAACTTAAAGAAAACCAGATAAGCGGAATTATTTCCCTGCCTTCAGGATTTTATATTACAAAATTAAAATCCTTCACCCCTATTGACGAGGCTAAATTCAAAGAAGACAAAGAATTTGCCGAACGGTTAATAATGCAGAAAAAAGAAGAATATTTTACTCACTTTATGGAAGAATTACGCAAAAAAACCCAGCTTTTTAAATAACGAAACTGCTGCGAAATTCCATAAAGAGTCTGTTGCGAAATGGTTTTTTCTGTCATTCCCCGATTTATTCGGGGAATCCAGAAAACTTTTGTCGACGAGAATTGCCAATTCTGAGTCATTCGTGAATATTATGGAGCAATTATGAGCCTGTTGCGAAACTCCATTTTGTCATCCTGCGATTTAATCGCAGGATCTATTATCCTGTGGTTAAACCACAGGACCTAAAAATGCTTATAGATTCTGCGGTCAAGCCCTCGGCTTCGCCGCGAGGCGAGCCGCAGAATGACAAATTTAAGGCATTTCGCAACAGGCTCATAAAAAATAGGGCAGGAAAAAAATTTCTTTCCTACCCCGAAAATATACTAATTTTTTAAGAAATAACTACTCTACCTTTATACAGCTTACCGGGCACTGCTCTGCTACTTCTTTAATATTATGCTCAGCGCAAGTATCTGATTTTACATGGGCAATACCATCACCCTGTAACTCAAATACTTCAGGGCAAGATTGTTCACATAAACCGCATCCTACGCAAGCCGCATTATCAATAGACACTTTTGACATTTCTAAAACCCTCCTCGATGACCCCCCGCCTCGGCGGAGGAATTGAGCCCCGCTGCCCTTTACCGCCTCTGGCGGCATCCTATCATCTAACTGTGACAGGCGAAGCAGCAACTATTTATAATTTCAATTTACCTCTCCAATAAATTTTCAAATAATTCTTCGTGATTTACTTCTTCGGACAATATATGCGTTACCAGCTGATAAGTAACATTATCTTTACCGAAAGTCTTTTTAGCGATTTTGTTATATACATCTATTGCCGTTGCTTCAGCTTCCGCGACTATACGTATAATCTTGTTTATATCCGCTGTATTCTTTGGCGGCATCAAATACGAGGCATTTGCATTCTTTTCAAGCTCCATAGGATTTGCTGTAGGCATACTTCCAAGTTTAATAATTAAATCCGCAAGCTCTCCGGCGTGCTCTAATTCTTCCTTGGCTAATTTCATCAACAGCTCGCTGATATCCTCATAGAATCTACCGGAAACTGTTTGCGCCATATACCAATAGAGATAAAACGCCAGCCATTCATCCGCGTAGGCCTTATTTAAATCTTTAACTAAATCCTTTAAACTTAAATCCGCAATCTTTCTACCCTGTTTCCCCATATTTACCTCCTCAATTTTTGCTCTGCAAAAATTTCTGGTTATTCCGCTTTAACCTTGAGGTTGTATTTATCTATATTGTTGTCAGCAATTGCCTGTATCTTCTTTATTTCTTCGGGGTTATTAAGCAAATGTTTATATCTTCCCTGCGCTTTTAGATATTCTTCTACCGGCTTAGGCTGCTGTATTGTTCTTACCGCAGTCAATTTGCCGTTTTCATATTCTATTAAAGGAAAAAGCCCTGTTTCAACTGCCAGTTTTGCCACTTCCATGGTAAGTTCAGGGGCATGGCGCCAGCCTAAAGGGCAAGGGACATGAATCTGCATATATTTAGGGCCTTTTATACTAAGGGCTTTTTTTACTTTTCTTTGTATATCCTGAGGATAAGCGGTAGAAGCAGTAGCTACATAAGCAATACCGTGAGCATTTGCAATTTCAGGCATAGGTTTTTTAGGGCGAGGATTACCAAAAGATAAACTCGCCGCAGGGCTGGTAGTAGTATTAGTATCAAAAGGAGTAGATCCGCTTCGCTGAACACCTGTATTATGAACTACAATGCCATCAGCAATAAAATTATGTTCGCCTTCCACTCTTAAATCTAAAGTCGGCTCTACACCCTTAGACTCTACGTTAATAACTTCTTCAGTCCGGAAAAATTTATTATCAATTAAAAAATCCTGATAACGATACTGTGATAAATATCTCTCTGTATTACATTTTTCTCTTTTACTAAAACATATATAACCGTACTCCGAATCCTTCAACAATGCTCTACGCACGCACATAGCGCCTTTTTTCTTGGTTTGAATATGGATCTTGCCGACTCTATAATCTAAAGTCTGCAGTAAAAGACGCAGGCGTTTCAGTAGATCTAGATTTGCCGAAACATATCTTTTGCTATTTCCATAATCCCAACCATCAGCCAACATTAATCCTTCAACAAACGCCTCCTTCTGTTCCTGCGGAAGCATAAATACCCAAGTAGGAATAGTTTTATGTTTAGCTCCCTGGCCTAATTCCAATGTATCTATGAAACCGGCCAGATTAACAGAATTGGCATAAACATATTGCTCATCGCAAGTTACTTTGCTGTTAAATATTTTTTCATGCAGACCCGTTAAAATATCTCTTGCTTTTTTACCGGCCGGCAAAGCAAAACCTATTTCTCCTCTGCCTTTTCTTCTCCATCCATCTCCAACAAATATCCCTAAATATTTCATTACATCTGAATTGGTTTCACGCGGCAGATTTATCGCGTTGATTTTATTAACTTTATAATTACCCTTCTCTGCCTTTTTTATTTCCTGAAATTTAAAAGGCCTGCAGTCACCATTCATGCCTTTCAAAGTTACAACTTTATCGCCAATCTTTATATCCTCCAACGTCTTCCAAACAAAAGTATTTTGTTTGCCTCTTCCGTTTCTTTTTAAAACAAGAAAAGGATGATTGGCTGTCGCTTTTATGGAATGATGAAGCGTCTTAAGCTCAAACACTTCTTTTAAACCATTATCAAAAATGCCGCTGCATTCCTTTATAACCAATTGGTAAGTATTCTGGTCAAAAGCGTATATTCCATCACCGATTTTTATTTCAGTAATCTTTTTCAAACCATCTTTAGTCATAACCAGACTGTCGATGCTTAAACAATTCATATAAGCCTCATTATCATAACAAACATATAATATATCATGGCCTCTTTCAAGCATCCCTGAAAGCGCCTGTAACCCAATATCAGCAGTACCGCCATCTCCTGCCTGCGCAATAATATTAATTTTATCTTTTGTTCCCAAATATTTAAGGCCAGCTTCAATACCAGAAGCAACTGCCGCGCAGTTTTCAAATAAAGAATGAATCCATGGAACACCCCAGGCGGTTTCAGGGTACTTTGTTGAAAAAACCTCAAGACAGCCTGTATTATTAGCTACTATAGTATTAGAACCGCTTGCTTCAATAACTAAACGCGCGGCCAAAGACTGTCCGCAGCCCGCGCAAGCAGTATGGCCGGGGGAAAATAACTGGTTATTCATAATTCTCCTTCAAAAGTTCTGGTTTTAAATCGATAAAATCTCCGCATACCTCTTTTGCAGTAAGTAAACGGATAACTTCTTTTATTGAATCTTTAGTTATATCCCTGCCTCCTAAACCGACGATAAAACTGCTGATAACCTGTGGTTTTTTCTTCTTACTGCAGAAGATTGATTTAATATCCGCGTAAAGAGGAGCATAAGCCCCTAAAGACAAAGCCTTGTCTAAAACAGCCACTTTAGGGATATTTTTTAAAGCGTCGTAGATTTCCTGAGCGGGAAAAGGCCTGTAAGCAGTGATTTTTAATAAACCGACTTTTTTACCTTTTGCTCTTAATTCATCAATAACTTCTTTTACTGTTCCGCATACAGACCCCATCGCGACAATAACACGCTCCGCGTCTTCTGTATGATACTTTTCTATTAAACCGTTATAATTACGGCCAAAAACATTTGAAAAATCTTCAGTGATCTTTGGAATTAAAGCAAGTACCTTTTTATGAGTTTCCTGAATAGCATACCGTGTTTCCATATAACAATCAGGATCGGCAAGCAAACCTAAAGACTGAGGGTTATCAACATCCAGCTTGTATAAAGCATTATAAGCAGGTAAAAATTTATCTACTTGTTCCTGAGCAGGCATATCTAAAGTCTCTATGCCATGCGTAAGAATAAAACCATCCATACACACCATAACCGGAAGCATTATTGATTTATCTTCTCCTAATTTATACGCAATTAAATGTAAATCAACCGACTCCTGTATATCTTCAGCATAGAGCTGTATCCAGCCTGTATCCCTCATAGAAACTGAATCCTGCTGGTCATTCCAGATGTTTATAGGGGCTGAAATCGCGCGGTTAGCACAAGTCATTATTACAGGCAGACGCATACCGGCAATATTAAAAAGGACCTCCGCCATATAGAACAATCCTTGAGAACTAGTAGCAGTATACACTCGGACCCCGGTAGCAGAGCCTCCTAAAACTACAGAAGCGGCAGAATGTTCAGACTCAACATTTACAAACTGAGAATTTGATTCCCCCTTAGCTACCATTAATGCCAATTCTTCCACAATGTGAGTCTGAGGAGTTATCGGATAAGCGGATATCACTCCCGGTTTACATAATTTAACTATTTCAGCTATTGCCAAAGAACCTTCTAAAAACTCTTTCATATCTAATCCTTTACTTTAGAAACATTCCCCTCTTTAACAAAGAGGGGTTAGGGGAGATTTTAATCTAACCATTAATGTTTCAGACATTACCTTTCTATTCTTTTTCCATTACAATATCTTTTTTCGGGCAAATTACAGCGCAAAGGCCGCATCCCTTACAAAAAGAATAATCACTAATATAAGTATTTTTTTCAGCCCCTGAGATACACCCTTCAGGGCAAATCAAGACACATAATTTACAGGCAATACAATTTTGCTGTAAAAACTTTGGTTTTGTTTCTGTTCGCCAAGAACCTGTTTTATTATTCTTGCTGGTTCCCGGTTTTGAAGTAAGCGGACCGTACATATTTTACCCCTTCAAGCCCCGGCAATCTGCCGAGGCGCAGACCCCGCCGCTGTTTGGCGGGGTAATTTCTTATCTCTTTATAAATTCAAACCCTTCTTTGGCTGAATTTATATTTGCTTCCTGTGCTTTTCCAGTAAATCGTTTTTTTACCGCTATTAATAAATCTTCTAACTCTAATTCCCCTGTTGCCGCGCAAAAAGCCCCTAATAAAGCAGTATTACCTAAAGGCCTGCCGATATGCTTCAAAGCGATATCATTAGCAGGGACTAAAAAAAGCTTTTGTTTAGCCTTTACCTTAGGGACTTCCATGCCTTCTTTTTCATTTACAAGAGCAATGCCGTCTTCTTTTAACCCGGAGAAACAATTAAAACCGCGCATAAGAGTAGGATCCATAATAATAACGTAATTCGGTTCATAAATCTGGCTTCTTAAGCGCACAGGTTTTGAATCCACGCGCACAAAGGCATTCATCGGAGCGCCCATTCTGGCCGCGCCAAAATGCGGAAACGCGTACGGATACATCCCCTTATTAAAATAGGCATAACCTAATAAGGAAGCAGTAGTAATAGCCCCCTGCCCTGCCCGGGCATGAATACGAATCTCTTTCATTTACTTTACACTCCTCAATAATGCTTCTAGGTTTTTATACTCCACATTATTGACTCCGTAGTATACTTAAAAATTATCGTAAGAGAATTTTTATGTGTTTATACTATGGAGTAGGTTACTTTTCAATAATGCTTCTAGGTTTTATACATTGCATTATTGACTCCGTAGTATACTGAGAAAATTATCGCAAGAGAATTTTCCAGTGCTTATACTATGGAGCAGGTTTTTTTTCAATAATGCTTCTAGGTTTTATACATTGCATTATTGACTCCGTAGTATACTGAGAAAATTATCGTAAGAGAATTTTCCAGTGCTTATACTATGG
>JBDRLG010000010.1:0-13390 GCA_043813255.1 Candidatus Omnitrophota bacterium | reverse complement strand
GAGACTGTTGTAAAACTCTATTTCTGTCATCCTGCGCGAAAGCGCAGGATCTATTATCGACGATAAAATTTTTATAGATTCTGCGGTCAAGCCCTCGGCTTCGCCGCGAGGCGAGCCGCAGAATGACAAATTTGAGGTATTTTGCAACAAAATCATAATGGGCGGACGCGAGGCCCGCCCCTACATAAATAATGTTAAATGCTTAGATCGGTGGGGGCACGGCCTAATGACCTTAGGAGAGATATTGTTTCGTTGATTTGATTCTCTATAGATTCAGAGGAATGCGCTCTATTCGGGTATATTGAATAAAGCTGGCGGTATTTCATAGGCGTAACATTCAACATCACGGAATTCGCTCCTGAAAGAAGGGCTTTTTTTCTTGACTGGCTATCAAGGGTTTCCAAAGCGGTAGTTACTAAGATTTTAGCGTTTTCGCTGTCAACTAATCTAGATAAAGCTAAAACTTTCATAACCTCTTCTGGATTAATTGGTTTATTGCCTGCTAAAGCGGTATCCGGATGGGGCAAGAATGGGCCAAAACTAAACATTTCCGCGTGCAATTCTTTTGCCAGAAAGATGTCATTCATTATATCTTCTTTAGTCTGTCCCGGCAGGCCAATTAACCCTCCGGTTAAAATCAAATAACCTATTTCATAGGCCTTTTTAAGATGCTCAAGCCGGCTTTCAAGAGACTGTCCGGGATGTAACTGGCTATATTTTTGTGGATTTGAAGTCTCAAAACGCATAAGCAGGCCTCTTGCTCCCGCTTCATACAAAACCTTTAAATTATCCAACCCAATTTCCCCAAAACTTATAAAAATTAACGCCGGCCACTTATCTTTTATTTCCCTGATAATATCAGCCAACTCTTTTATATCATAACCAGCGTCCTCTCCGCTTTGTAAAACTAAAGCTTTGAAACCGTAATCTTCTATGGCTTCACGCGCGGCATCAAGTATTTCCTGCCTGTTCATACGGTAACGTTTAAGGTTTTTATTTTGGCTGGATATACCGCAATACAAACAATTTCTCTTGCAATAATTGGATATTTCTATTATTCCATGCACACAGCAGGAATTTTTATGAAATTTCTGGCGTAAGAAATTAGCTGTTTTTAAAAAAAGCCCAACCCGCGGTTCATCTTGCAAATTAAGCAAATATAATAACTCTTCTTTTTTTAACGGCCTGCTTTCTAAAGCCCTGTCTAGAATTCCGGTGAGTTTATTATCCATAGAATCTTGTTCAAGGCTCATCCGGGAAATTCTTAAATCTACTTCCTGCAGATTAAAAAATTCTTCTTTCCAAACATGCAAAATACTCTCTGCTTCAGAATCAGAAATCTTACTGATAACAAACCCGCCTTGGGCGTAAATATAATCTCCGGCGGACAAATCAGCCAATTCATTAAAAGCTTTGCGTTTCTCGCCAAAATAATCAACGACAACCGTCCTGCCTTCAATCTTCTCAACTTTTCCGGGAATCGCGTAGCACATTATAAAACTCCGTAATTAGTAACCCGTAAATCGTAATCCGTAATTTTATGGTAGCCGCAAGCTTTAGCTTGCGCAATAAAACGCAGGCTAAAGCCTGCGGCTACCGTATCACATTCCATCTATAAAAAAATTTATCTTTTCTACAATATTTTTTAAATCTTTATTCAACACCTCAGTTAAACCTTCTCCAAACGATGTATCTTTAACCTGTATGCCTGCCACATATATTTTTGTTTTTAACTCTAATTTTTTATATAATTCAAAAATACCTTTTAGATTTATTTCGTGGGTAGATATGACAGGACCGTCTATGGTATATTCAATATCTTCAAGTTTGAATATTTTTAGCTGGGCTTCTTCTAAACCGGCATTTATACCGTCGATAAGCAAAACTTTATCATACTCCTGCATACGGTGTATCAAATCAAAACTCGCTATGCCAAAATCAAGATAATCTATATCGGGCCTTGGGTAAAATTTAAGAAGAGATTCCAGAATTATTATGCCGATTCCGTCATCTCTTCTTAAGGTATTACCTAAGCCAATAACTGCTATAGAACTCACTTTATAAACAGGCATAATAAATCCCCCCCATTTCCCCCCTTTTTCAAAGGGGAGATTAAGAGGGAATTTATTATACAAACTTAATATCCAATAAATGCGTGGCGCAGGATATACAGGGGTCATAAGATCGCGCCAGCATTTCTAAATCAAGAGTTATCTCTTCCTGTGTCTTCTTACCTAATAACTCAGGCACGATTTTACGCATATCATCTTCTAAATTGCCCATGTTCTGATTTGTAGGAATAACGCAGTTTGCCTTGGTTATATGTGCTGTTTCATCTATGGTGTATTCGTGGAATAACGAGCCTCTGGGCACTTCCACGCAGGAAATACCTGTATTTGGGGTATATTTAATTTTACCCATTTCGCTTCTTTTCGGCCATGAGGATACAACTACCTTATTCTCATCAAGGCCTTCTTTTAATATCTTTTCTAATATTGTAATAGACTCTTCCAAACAATGCACCCATTCTACCAGCTGAGCGGCAGTGTTTAAATAAGGATTATGCGCAGGCGCTTTTAATCCCAGTTCAGCGGCAACCGCTTTTGCTTTTTTGTGCAATTTATCAAAATTATTATTAAATCTTGATAACGCCCCTACAGCGTAAGTCTGATCGTTTATTCTGGCAATTTTTGCACGGGAATAATCTACCACTGTCTCTTTAAGAAGATTCCTATAATCGCTGACTTTTGTTCTCTGCTTGCCACTTACAACTAAATCTCCGTCGTAAAAAGCGTACTCCTGATCATTAGTCAATGACAAATACTGAGTAGGCCTTTGGAATTCTGGGAATTTTAAAGTTTTGATGATTTTTACTGTTTCTTCTCCGTCTTTTCTGGATTCAAGCATTAGTTTATATAATTTCTCTAATCCGTCTTTAGAAGGAAGCTGTGTTAAACCGCCTATTACATAACTTATAGGATGCGTGTGCCGTCCGGCAAGGACTTCTCCGCCATAATCGCTCATCCTTTTCATACGCAAAGCCATATCAATTACAGGCCGGTGAGTCTCAATCAACGGCATTACGCTTTTAACACCCAAAAGATCAGGCGCTACAAGAATATAAATATGAAGTATATGGCTGTCTAACTGCTCAGTATGCAAAAGAAGTTTTCTTAACATAACTGTCTGCTCAGAAGGCTTAACGCCTAAAGCATCTTCACCCGCTTTAATACTGGCTAATGAATGTCCACAGGCGCATATACCGCAGATACGGCTGGTAAGATGCTGTGCCTCCCAAATAGAACGGCCCACTAGCATGGATTCAAAAAACCGAGGAGATTCTATTACCTGAAATTCACATTTTGTTAATTTGCCGTCTTTAACATCAACTATAATATTTCCATGGCCCTCAACGCGGGTCAAGTAATGTACATCAACTTTTACATTCTTGGAATCTATATTACTTGAATTCTTTGTCATATTTCTCCCCCATCGAATCATTATATAAAGTAAAATGCTTCAATATATCCTCTATCTGCAAGCCATATTTAGATAAAATTTCTTTATGCGCGTCTGAAGCGGGATTATCCAACAGGCCCCGGCATCCATAACACCTATTACCACTATTAACACACCATGAGTTACATCCCGCGCGGGTTACCGGCCCCATGCATTCCTGGTCCTTTTCATACCTACAGACATTTTCATTCATTTTACACTCTACACAAACCGAATAATTAGGCACAACATAAGGCTTGCCCATAATTACGCATTTTAAAACAGCTATCACTTCAGGAATATATACCGGACAGCCATTAATAGAATAATCTACTTTAACTACTTCATGGACAGGCATTGCCTTAATTGTATTTACTGTATCTTTCTTATCGCCATATACTCTTTCTTTGGCAGTTTCAAGAGGCGAACGGTTTTTAATCCCGTTAACCCCGCCGATACTGGCGCAGGCGCCAAGAGTTATTAAGACTTTTGCTTTCTCCCTTATAGCTTTAATACGATTAACACCGTTATCTGTTGAAATACTTCCTTCTACAATAGCTATATCATAATCAGGGGCGGTTTCAGACATAATTTCACGAAACATAACAATATCCACAAGCCCTGTTAAATCAACAAGCGTGCTGCCCATGTTAGCAAACTGAAGCTGGCAGCCTTCACAATCAGTAAAATCAAAAAAAGCCACCTTTGGCTTAACTTGCTTTTTCATGACATTCTCCTTTAAAATCCTTTAAATCCGCGTAAGTAAATACCGGCCCGGACTGACAGACATATTTCCCTTCAATCTGGCAATGCCCACATTTTCCCAAGCCGCAGCGCATACGCCGTTCAAGTGAAACAATTATCTGATGTTCTGGAATATTCTTCTCCAATAATTTAACAATTACAAATTTATACATTATCGGTGGTCCGACTACAATGCCATAGGTCCGGGCAGGATTAATATCCACACCGGGGATCAATGTGGTAATAAGCCCCACGCTTCCTTTCCAGTCAGGATCTGCCTTATCAACAGTACAATTAGATTTAATTTCCGCCCTTCTATTCCATTCATTTATTTCTTCTTTAAATAAAAGCTCTTTGGGAGTCTTACATCCCAGAAGAATTTGGACATTGCCAAAGTCATTTCTGTTATGCATAACATACCTAATCAATGAACGAAGCGGTACTATTCCTAAACCTCCGGCAACAATCACTAAATCATAACCAAACATATTATCCACGGGAAAACCTTTCCCAAACGGCCCGCATATGCCGAGGATATCGCCTTTGCCCATTTTATGTAATTTATCCGTAAAAGTGCCGACATTTCTCACGGTCAAATCAAAATAACCTTTATCCGACGGAGAAGAACAAACGGATATAGGAGCCTCAGCAAAACCGAATATTGAAACCATAACAAACTGCCCGGGTTCATGGCTAAGGTTAATTTTCCCTTCCAGCTCAATACGAAAAAACTTCTCTTGTTCCGTAAGCATTTCAGCTTCAATTATCTTAGCCTTGATCGGTTTATACGGAGAAGTCTTCATTTTTTCCAAAAGTATTTCTCTGTCAATCATCTTAAATCCCCTTTAATAGTTATACATCTCCCCTTTCTTATGAAAAGGGCTTCTAAACTTCCCTCCCCCCTTGTGGGGAGGGTTAAGGGAGGGGGGAATTATTTAATCCCTTCCCCGCTCAAAAGCGAATTAACCGTATCCTTTAAACTTATGCCTGCCATACAAGTCCGCGTGCATCTGCCGCAGCCGGTGCAAAAATACCTGTTGAATTTATCTACCGGGTATTTAAATTTCCTGTAATACCTGTGCCTCTGCCTTGAATCCCTGCCTTTGCGAAAATCTTCCCCTCCGGCAACCTTGGCAAAATCATCCATCTGGCAGGAATTCCAGACACGGTACCTTAATCCCTGATTAAAAGTTAAATCCATCTCATCCAAAACATCAAAACAATAACAAGTAGGGCATACTGCCGTGCAATTACCGCAGGCAGCACAGCGTTTGCCTACATCTTTCCAGAGATCAGAATTAAACTGCTTATCAAACGAATCATATACCTTATCCAAAGGCGCGATAAACTCTTCTTTAAACACTTTCTTTTTAGCTTCTCTTACTTTATAAAGGCTGTCCATATCTTCTTGGCTGGATTCTTTTATATAATCTAAATTAACCACCAGCTTTTCGCCTTTTTCAGAGTTTACATGCAATATAAATTTATCCCCAATATCAACCAGCATCAAATCATACCCGCCGCGCGGCGTATGAGTACCCATAGAAGCGCAATTAGCGTGTTTATCGCAATACTCAAGGCACTCTATGCCAATGATAGTCATTTTTTCTTTTCTATTCAGGTAATTAGGATCTTCCGGGCCTTCTCTAAATACTACATCCATGCACTGAATGCCCGCGATATCACAGGTATGCACAGCAAAAAGAATAAAATCTTCAAACTTTTCTATTGCCTTAGAGGTTTTAAACGGGCTGATATTAAATTTCAGTAATTTTTCTTTTTGGGGGAAGTAATATTTTTTTGGGGGAAGTATTGTCGGGATATATTTAAGTATTATGTCTGATATATCTTTAACCGGCCTGAAAACAAACTGGTTTTCTTTTTTCTTAGGCGCGTAAAGCTTTGCTTTCTTCTTTAAATGTTCCAGCCATTTATTCAGGTCGTCCTTTTTTAAACTCGCGTATTTCACTCTTAACCTCCGGTATTAGTATCCTCATCTTTTCCCCTCGCCCCATCGGGGAGAGGGTCAGGGTGAGGGAAAAAATCTAATCTAGTAATCTCCAATTCCGCGCCATAGGGAACCTTTTGTATTTCTATCTCCAAAGACGCCCATTTAGTGCCTTTGGATTCTTTTTTAAAATGCTCCAAAAAATGCTCTTCGCTTATCCCGCCGAATTCAGAAAATGAAATGTATATTTTTTTTATCTTTTTAGAAGAGGATTGCTCTTCTTTTTCAAGATATTTAAATATATTCTCTAAAAGATGTGTTTCATGCATTACTTTACCAAAATGACAGGGTTAACGTAAATTCACTTTGTATTTTTAATATCAGGAAAGATATTCCGAAGAGCGGATTGTATTTGAAAAAGCCTCTGATTTATAGTCTGCCATTTCTTTCCAAGTAATTTCTGGATATTTATTCTTAATACTTTCCGGGATTTTCTTAGCAGCTTCTCCAATAATCTCAAACTTTCTTATTACCGCACTTGAAGTCTTATCATCCTGTTTAAAATCTTCAAACTCTATCCCTTCTACAAATTCAGCTATCGCCTCTATAGCATCCAATATATCTGCCACATACAGGCTATAGTCTCTCATATATAGACAACCTCTTTCAATATATTCTCTTTTATTTCCTGCCTAAGCGACGATTGAAGGACAATATCAACTTTATGTTTCAACTTCTTCTCAAGGAACAGGCTTATATCCACTAAATCAAAAAGATCAGCCGTATCATCAAAACTCACTAGTATATCAATATCACTGTTTTTTTTGCTTTACCTTTTACATAAGAGCCGAAGACCCCGGCTATTTCCGCTTTATACTGCTGACGGACAATTCCCTTTAAACTTCCCAATATCTTAAGAATCTCGTTTTTCTTCATATTTTGCCTTGGTAAGAATTATAACATAGTAATAACGAGAATCAAGATTTTTTTAACTTCGCGAATCAATAAAGACCAGCGCCTTTTTAAAATCAAGAGAACTCTCATCCGCGTTTATCTCCGCTAATTCGCAGGCACCCACAACGCAAAGCAATAAATCACGGCTATGAGCGCTCATCCGGCCTTTCTGCTCGCAAGCCGCCGCAAGCTCAAGCATCCTCCTGCCTGAAGGGCTGATACCGGAATTTACCATTTTTTTAATCTGCTGGATTTCCGAATCAATATTTATTTTCTTAAGCTCAGATCTACTTAACTGAGGGAGCCTTAAATCTAACCCTTTAAAACTTCCCATCGCCTGATAATTAATATTCATCGCGGAACCGCGAAAATCAATAGCGCCCATATTTTTAGGGGCTTGCTGCAATGAAGAACTAACATTAAGAGTTCCTATATTACTCGAATCTTCTTCCACTTCTGTAAAAAGATTAGTTATATTCTCTATAGAAGAACTAACACTACTGTCTTTCTTTTTCCAATCGGCTAATTTATCGTCTAACTCTTTCGTCCCTATTGAAACCGGCTGGCCGTTAACTAAAAAAGCTGGATCTTTTGAAGCCTCTATATAAGCATCCTTGGCTTCCTGCATTAAACTTACTAATTCTTCAGCTGTTTTGGCTTCTGCTTTAACTGAAAGCTTTGCTCCTGTATTAGACCCCCTTAACAAAAGAAACCCTCCTTCTTTAAATATTATTCTCCAGCCTGAAGCAAGATTAACTTCTGAGATCTCTTCTTTATGCCGCTCTATTACGGCCTTAGCAGCCTTATCAACTATCCCGAATTTTGTCTCATTCGTGATATCTTCAGGTAAATTTAACCTTAAATCAGGAGTTATCGGTAATATAGGAATAGCTTCTAAAGCCTCCTTTGTTGAACGGTATTTAGGATCTTCTCTCGCGCGCATTCTAAGCTCCATCATCAAAAATGCCAACCCGGCAAAAGCCCCATCATCTATAGGAACCCTTCCTCTTTTAGTATCAAGAACCCACTCAAAAGCATGGCAAGATGCCTCCATACTAATCTCTGCCGGCTTTGCTTTACTCTGAACATATTTACCAACATTTACCTGGTTTGGGACTACCTTACCACTATCTAACTCATAAGCAGAATAGCTAATCCCTGCGCCTGTGGCAAATACAGAATTATTTACATAACCTGTAGGAATAAATTGCCCTATTATATGCCAATTATTCAATACCTCATCAGTCACCCGACCTTTTAACTGCTTTCTAACTTCTTCTTCTATCTCAGGTAAAACTTGCTTAATTATCCCTGATGCGCGGACATCAAAAGCAGCGAGCATATTTTCTCCAGCTTGCACAAATTTATGGCCATGTTCTAAAGCATAAGCTCGCGTCCTTACGGTATGCAGCCTTTCCGCGGTAGCGCTCTTTCCACCTACATTAAAATCAATCCTATCGCCATCGCGGTCATAGGCGCTTGCAACATCATTTGGATAATCTTTCATTGCCTGTTCAATATACTTAAGATAAGCTTCTTTTGAAGTATCTGGCAGTATAATCTCTCCATGCTCATCTATCGCGTAACCGTTGGGTTCTGCATGAAGATGCAAAAAGATTTTTATTCCTATTCTTTTGTATATTCGTTGCAAAATCGGCCCCATAACACCATATCCTGTATCTGTTCCTTTACGAATAGGGATATTAGGATATTTTTCTCTAAAGGCATCAAATATTGGTTTCCAATGCTCTACTATAGCATCTTCATAAGGCTTCAAAACAGAAATCTCTTTGCTTTCACCTGGAGTAATATCGGTATTGAGATATTTTCCTCTCTCCAATACAGAAGCCATCCCATTTAATTCTTTTCCATAAAGCTCTCTTATTATTCCTTGAGCATCCGTAAAAGCTATTTTTATGCCGTTTTCATCCCGTGGATT
This sequence comes from Candidatus Omnitrophota bacterium, assembly GCA_043813255.1. Taxonomy (GTDB): domain Bacteria; phylum Omnitrophota; class Gorgyraeia; order Gygaellales; family Profunditerraquicolaceae; genus JBDRLG01. The sequence goes on along the minus strand of JBDRLG010000010.1, from coordinate 4,307 downwards.
ATGGCTGCCTGTAAAATGAAAACTTCCTATAACATTAATATCCTTACCATCATGAAAAGTATTATAGTACCACTTATTAGCTCCAGTAGATACCGGCTCTTCAGAATACCGCACATTTATCCCCATTTTAGTAAGCCCTTTAATAGCGGCATCCATTAAAATTTTCTTACTCAATTCAGTAGCACCCGTAACTATAACAACATCATTATTACCCACTTCTTTGTCATAGGCTTGTTCAAAATTATTTCTCAAATTCCACCCGTAAGCCATAGATAACTCTTCAACCATCGCAGGAGTCAAATTAATTTTACGTCTTTTTCCTTTACTGTCTATACCTAAAACATCTTCCGGCCCCGCAATTCCTCTAACATCGTATTCCATTAATCGAGGGACAATAGTTTTTATAAGTTCTTGCCTTTCCTCTACCCACGAACTAACTTTATCATCAGCCGATTGATTATTTGTATTAGCATTAAAATACGCCCGCAATAAATCCAATTTATGTTGAGATAAATCAGCTGTATTTCCTGTTTGCTCAAATGCATCCAAACCAACATACATATGTCCTTGTGTGAAAGTAAACTTATTATTCGGTTGAATTATACTAAGTAGGCCTACTGCGGAAATTACTTCACTCTCAATAAATACGGGGGTATACCGGGACATACCTTGTGTTACTGCGGCAACAACAGGAGTTACAAACTTACCTTTATAGGCATTAACAACCATAGGAAAAAAAGTTGAAACCTCCAAACTTTTGCCTCCGGGCAGTATGTGCCGAATATCTTTGTGCTCTAAAAGTGTTTCCGCGGTTTCAGGACTTGCTGACGCGCCGTAACCAGTATCTATCTGTTGAGCAATATCATGGCCGAATTTATCGCTAAGTGCCTGCATCAACCACTCCATTAACTTATTCACTACAGGGAAATTAACGCTGGTTTTTGGATCAACTTTCCCATCACCCGTTTTTGTACTAATCGCCCAGTTCGGTTCAACAGTTATCCTTATATTAGCGATCTCTTGTTTATTAATTCCGTCTAATCCTATATTTACGCCATCCGAAACTTGCTGTCTGATATACTCCACCTGCTCTGAATCATCCAGAATCTTATCCGGATCTCCCAATTCCTTATTTGGCAACGTATCCACTGCTACTACATAATGCAATTTAAGCCGGCCATCGCTTACTATAGCCTTATTAATCTTATTGGCGTCCTCATTGGTAAGAGGCTTTGTGGAAGTATTTGAGAATGTTTTTACTTCACCAAGAACATTTTTATTGTAGAATCTCTGCATAGAATGGCCAATCATTACATTAGAATAACCTGTATCAACAGCGATTTGTATTTGTTGAGACATATCTTGATCCGCGTCGAAATAGAAAGTCTGGGCTCCAAGAAGAATCTTTGATTTTGCTTGATTGATTTCATCAGCCATTACCTTTGCCCATTTATGATCCACATAGAGAACAATCCTCACTGCGTTTATACCCGCTACCGCCTTAATAAACTCTTTGATTTTGCTGCGTGCCGCCTCTTCGTTATCTAAATCCTTCCTTAATTTCCAATTACCACAGACGGTTATCTTACTTTCTTCAGGCACCTCAGTTTGAAGCACAGCTATATTAATATCCTCCTGAGTAATCCCTTGTAACAACTCTTGCGTAATCATATATGCAGAAGTTAATCTTTCAACCAGAGTCTGTTGTTTTTCTTTGGTTAAAGAAGATAACCCTCTTTTTACTCTTTTTGTTGAATACCCAGCTACTTGAAAAGCAAAATCAAGATTACCAACAAATACTCTTCCTTCTTTCCATGCCTGCTCCGTTAAATCCATGCCTGAACTGACTTTTTTTCCTGCGAGTGAAGATGTTGTCTCTTTGCCTTCATCCGAAAATTCTTTATTAGCTGCTTCTCCTATAGGCATAATTTTTAAATCCGGAAATTTTAAATTAGCCGCTCCTCGCATAGGCACAATTCCCGGCATAGTTGATACCACATAAATTATATTATTCCCATTTGTTAAAACATTTATACCCATATTCCCTGGCCCCAAATCAAGCCCGCCTGAGAAATAGCTTCTGATTACCTGTCCCGTAGGAGTAGAAACCGGCTCTTTAATGTTGTATTCGCCTTCTGAAAATGATTTCTGGTATTGCTTAAAATATGTGTTTTTTGACCAAGATTCCTGGGAAGTAAGATTTGTAAGATTACTACTGTTGATTAAAGAAGAATACGCCCCTTGTTTTCCGCTAAACCTCATCTTAAACCAGCGGCTTAATATCAACGAATAATACACCTGCCTAAGGCTAGCGTATCTTTTGCTTGAATTTATTTCTTTGGTTAGTTTAGGGATTATCATCTCACGAATAAGTTCTGTTGAATATGTGTTTAATTCCTTTGCCCGTGGGTCGTTAAATTCATACGATTTGTTGGTATCCTGTTTATGGGAGGACGCAAGGCCCTCCCCTACAGTATTATATTTTAAATAATCTTCTTCTAACATTACCTTTAATGTTGCCTTATAGATATACGCCGAAGGCGTTGTACTTCGTCCCTCGTCCTTCATCCCTCGTCCTTCGTCTTTCGTCCCTCGTCCCTCGTCCATCGTCTCTCGGACAATAATCTCCCCCGGTACTATCCACGGGCGGGTTAATGTAGGTATAGTTATATTGTCGTATCCGTATAACTCTGCCGCTTTCTTATACAGCCTATTCCAGTATTTCCTGCCTAAAGATGTATCAGGAGAGGTAAACATCGCGGTATCTTTTTTAAGCTGAAGGTCTGCTTCAAGCATGATTTTGCCTACATCTGTCTTCTCCAGCCAGTTATCTATTACCTGATCCCGCGAATCGGGCCTTAAATTTACCCAAAACATATCATCTGGCAGGCTTATTCCGGTTAGGAAATACTTCAATAACTCCTTTGCTTCTTGTTTTATTTTATTATCTTGCCCCCCTGTATTAGTAACGGACCCCGCCTTGGCGGGGTATCCTACAGATTTCAAGAAATCTCCTTTCTCTAATAATAATTTAAAATTATCAGTTGAATTATCGTAAGAAAAATACCTTAGGTGGGCGGGGCGGAATACATCCTGCGTAAAATTACTTTTTAACCCAGAGAGATATCCTGATAAATCTATCTGTGCTGCTACTTGCGCAAAACCCATTTGTTGGAATAACAAGGTGAAACTAATTACCAAAGAACTTACCTTACGCAACAAATTTGTATTCTTTCCCATTTCTTTTTCTCCTTGTTTTAATTTAATCCTTAACTGCCCTATGTTTTATCATTCTGCCCTGATCAAAACATCAAGACAGAATCTATTCTTTTTGATCCTGCGATCAAGTCGCGGGATGACTACCGATCAAACCGCGGGATGACTACCGATCAAACCGCGGGATGACTACTGAGCAAACCGCGGGATGACTACTGATCAAACCGCGGGATGACTACTGATCAAACCGCGGGATGACTACTGAGCCTGTTGCGAAATGCCTTAAATTTGTCATTCTGCGGCTTGACCGCAGAATCTATAAATGGTTTATCGACGATAATAGATCCTGCGCTTTCGCGCAGGATGACAGCAATGGAGTTTTGCAACAGCCTCCTACTGTTATTAACGCAAAAATTACCGTAAAAATAAAAAAACCGGCATTGACCCTTTTAGTCAATCCGGTATAAATACATCTTCGTCCCGACGTAACGTCGGGACCCCGTGGCAATCCTTGAGCCTCCAACTCAAGGATTATCGGATTTTTTTCACAACCAAATCTTTAATAAAGATATCACTTTACATTTCTGTTGTCAAGAAAATTTTTTTGGGAATTTTTTGGATAAATTCCCCTGTCAAACCGAAGAATAACAGAATAACTAATTTGCTATTTTTCACCTAGCAATTTAATCTTTACTAAATCACTAACCATTTTACTGTCAGCACTGGAACCAACTTTAGCCATTACTTCTTTCATAACCTTACCCATGTCTTTAGGCCCGATAGCCGCGCTTGAAACTATCGCCTCATCAACTATCTTTGCCAATTCCGCCTCAGAAATTTGTGCTGGCAAATATGCCTGCAATATTTCCAATTCTTTGACTTCTTTTTCTACTAAGTCATTACGATTGCCTTTTTTGAATTGTTCAATAGAATCCTGATGCTGTTTAACCTGCTTTTTAATAACCGCGAAGATTTCATTATCATCGAGTTTGTCTTTCTTTTTTGCCAGCGCTGTGTTCATTATCTCCGCGCGCAAACAGCTTAAGACTGAAATTTTCAAAGAATCCCTTGCTTTCATCGCTTCTTTATAA
>JBDRLG010000009.1:0-2269 GCA_043813255.1 Candidatus Omnitrophota bacterium | reverse complement strand
TTAAATTCTATTCTGGAATGGGCGAGCTCCGGTAAAATGCCGGGTTTGAAAGAGGGAAATAACTGGAAGTTCGAAAGAAAGACTATTGATTCGTGGGTTGCTTCGGGTAAAGTGGGTAAATAAATAGGTATCAGTTTATGGAAGAAAAACTTTTAACCGTAAGGGATGTTTCTTTAATTTTGGGTATCTCTGAAAAAGAGGTAATGGATTTGGTGGAGAATAAGCAGTTAGCTGCTTATAAGGTTGGCGGAGTATATTTAAGATTTAAAGAGGAACAAATAGCAGAGTTCAGGAAGTCATTTAAACCAGCCTTAAATAAAAATAAACCTGTTCTCTCGCATAAGTATACATTAAAAGATAGAATCAGCGATTTCTTCTATTTTAATGATTTCTATATATTGTCTGTCCTAATTATATTGCTGATTTTGATTATTATATTCCAGGAGTATTAATCGGGTCTAGCAGCCTCACCATATAGAACCTTTACCCCGTTAGAAAGCCCACCCTTCAGGCTGGGGATGAAATGAAGTTGATTAAAGATTTCAAATACTTTTCTTCAGAAATGGCGGGGTATGAAATCCCGTCCTTTCTAACGGGGTTTATAAACACAAAATGAATCATAAACGGAACTTTTGTAATCTGGGGTTTGCCAACATTGATATAGATAGGAAGGTGCGCCGAGGTTATTCAGAGGTAATATACTCTCCCGGCAAAAGCAAAGTACAACTTAAAATAATCGCCCGCCAGTTTATTAGAAATAAACAGGACTTACTGCTTACAAGATTAGAGAAAGATAATTTTAATTATCTTAAGAAGTCATTTTCTAAATTAAAATATAATGCATTGGCTAAAATAGGATATCTCGTAAAAAAAAGTAGAGTTCGCAAAAATGGCTTAGTGGCAGTTATTTCGGCAGGTACCTCGGATATACCGGTGGCTGAAGAGGCAGTGGTAACTTTAGAGCTGATGGGTAACCGCGTGGTTAAGTTATATGATGTAGGCGTTGCCGGCGTGCACCGGTTTTTAAATAATATAGATGTGATAAAAAAGGCAAAGGTAATTGTTGTAGTCGCAGGCATGGAAGGTGCATTAGCCAGTATTGTTAGCGGCTTGGTGAGTTGCCCGGTTATTGCTGTACCTACAAGCTGCGGCTATGGTGCAAATTTTGGCGGTTTGTCAGCCTTATTGACGATGCTCAACTGTTGTTCTGCGGGGGTTGCGGTGGTAAACATTGATAATGGTTTTGGAGCAGGGTATTTTGCCAGCCTGATTAATAAATAAGTTGTAAGCCGTAAGCTATAAGCTGTAAGCTATGAACAAAAATAGAGTAACATTAAAAGAAGCAATAAAATTTCATGGACACTTGGGACCATATTTAGTATTGGGAATTTTAGCAGGAGAATTAGCATTAAAGAAGTTAAGATGTAAAAAGTATTTTGGATTGAATGTTAGGGTTTGGGAAGCACATAAGAAACCAAAATCCTGCTTTATAGATGGTCTACAGTTATCTACAGGAGCAACTTATGGGAAGGGAAATATAAATAAATTAAATGGCTCCAAAATGAAAATTGAATTCCAAAATCAAATAAATCGAAAAAAAATTATACTGATATTTAATAATTGGCTTATTAAAAAATTAGATGAGACAAAAACCCATAAAGATTCAGAATTATTAGCAAAAGAATTATATGAGATAGACTACTCTAAGCTTTTTAACTTAAAGCTTATAACTTAAAGCTTACAGCTGAAGAACAATATGGCACTTTCAGGATTAGATATCTATAAATTATTACCCAAGACTAATTGCCGTGAGTGCGGTTTTGTAACGTGTCTGGCTTTTGCCATGCAACTGGCTAAAAAAGCAGTAAGTATTGATAAGTGCCCTTATTTGAGCGAAGAGGCAAAAGGGGTGTTGGAGGCTTCAAGCCAACCGCCGATAAAATTAGTTAGCATAGGTGAAGGTAACAGTAAAATAGAGGTGGGTAATGAGAATGTGCTCTTCCGTCACGAAGAGAAATTTTATCATCCCGCAGGTTTAGGGTTTATCATTGAAGATAGCTTATCGTCTGAGGAAATAAGGCAGAGATTAAACAAAATTAATCAATTGAAATTTGAACGCGTGGGCCAAGAGTTGAATGTCAATCTTGTAGCCGTAAAACAGAATAGCGATAAAAAAAAATTTATTGAAGCGACTCAGGCAGTTCTGAATAATACGCCTCTTGCCCTTGTATTGATGAGCAGTGATCCGGAAGCGTTAAAAGAGGCATTA
>JBDRLG010000008.1:0-35566 GCA_043813255.1 Candidatus Omnitrophota bacterium | reverse complement strand
CCCATAAGGGATTATTCTGTCTAAAAGAAACAAAATATTATGAAACAGGCAGAATCAGAGGGTTAAAAACCCTTTAAAATAGAAAAAACATAAATTTTTAAGGGAATTATTTATTTTTGTGGAGTTTTGAAACAGACTCATATAGGCATCCCGTGATATTAAATTATCCAATATAACCAGATCTTTAAGCAAGGATATAAAACTTATAAAGGCAGAGAACAGGCTATCGCGTAATGCGCAAGCCGGAGATTTAACAAATCAATTAAATGAAGATATTATAAAAAGAGCCTCGAAGAGAGTTTTACCTGATACGGTGATAGCTTTAGATTTATCAGATATACATAAGCCTTTTGCTAAAAAGATGGATTATTTAGCTGATGTATGGAATGGCTCTGTAAGTATGAAAACGAAAATCAAAATATTCTGCGTACGGTTAAATTAATAAGTGATTCCACGGAAAGGCGCGGAATCTTTGCCATAGATAGAGGCGCAGACCGCAAGATTCTCGTAGGATAATTCGGCAAGTTAGAAATTAAATTTGTCATACGTATTTCCGCAAGAAGGAATCTGGAGAAACATAATAAAGAACAAAAAAAGCTAGTATCTATTGCCAGGCGTATTCGCTGCAGTGATAGCTATACTATAACGATTAATAAAGAAGGTTATAAAGAGAATATCGAAATAACTTTGGGTAAAAGAAGCGGGCTTAGGCTTAATGAAACAGAAGTATCACTTGTAGTAATAAGAAGATTCGGCAAAGAGCCGATACTATTGTTAACCAATGTTGATAAAAACCCTAGAGAAATTTTAGAGATCTACCTGACTCGCTGGAAATGTGAAGAGTCTTTTAGGTTTTTAAAACAGGAATATCATTTGGAAGATATTCGGGTGCGCAGCTACAATTCGTTGCGCAACACAATTGCATTAGTACATGCGGTGTTTTACTTCTTAAGCGTATATTTGGGCAGGAGCTTGAAGATAAATATTTTGTTAAAAAAGATTCTTGAAAAGGCAAAACGATTCTTTCAAATCCCTGTTTTTAAACATTATGCCATTGCAGATGGAATTTATAGAATTCTTTTTGGAGCAAAATGGGAATCACTCGACAAAATTTCTAAAGATAATTCTAGGCAACGGTTCTTTAAATTTGCCTTGTAAAAGTTTAGTTGGAAAATTTTGGGGAAACTCCACAGCTAATTCTATTGCCAAAACCGCTAGAAGGAGTTATAATTTCAGTGTGAATTATCTGATATATTTTATTTAGAATAAACTAGCGAGAGAAAGAGACAGAAAAAATATCCAGCGGTAACGATATTTTTTTTATCAAGACAATAAAATTCGCTGATGAATAAATCGAGGGCTAAAAAGGAAATGGCAAAAGGTGTTAATTTAGGCGGCTGGCTTCTAATGGAAGGTTATATTTTACGCGGCCGCAATATAGCCGAACATCAATTCAAAAATAGTTTTAGAAAAGTTTATGGCAATAAAAAATTAGCTGAATTTGAAGCTCTTTTCAGAGACAACTTCATAGTAGAAGAAGATTTTAAAAATATCTCTAATTTAGGAGCCGATGTTATACGTCTGCCTTTCAATTACCGCCTTATTGAGAAGAAGCCTTTCACTTATGATGAAAAAGGATTCGCGTATTTGGACAAAGCACTCTTGTTGGCTAGTCAATATAACTTAAAAGTTATCCTTGACTTGCATGCGGCTTGTGGAGCTCAAAACCATGATTGGCATAGTGATAGCCAAGGAAATGCTTTCTTATGGCAAAATAAACAGTGCCGCCAGAGAACTTATTGTTTGTGGGAAGCAATCGCGGACAGATATAAAAACCACCCTGCTCTTTACGCCTATGATTTAATTAATGAGCCTGTTTTGGCAAATAAAAATGTATCTATTTTAAAGAGATTTTATGGACAGCTTATAAAATATATACGAAAAATTGATAAGACTACTCTGATTTACTTAGAAGGTTCTTTATGGGCGCAAAAAATAGATTTTTTAGAAGATCTTCTTGGCGATAATATCGGAGTAAGTATCCATACTTATCAGCCATTAAATTACGTATTCAATTTTCATCCCTTTTATAAATATCCCGGGAAAATAGAAAATGGGGTATGGAGCAAAAAAACACTATATGCCTACTTGAAAAAATATCATAAATTCTGCCAAAAAAATAAAGTGAGGCTGTTAGTCGGAGAATTTGGAATCAACTGGCGGGGGGGGCATTATGGCGAACTAAACTGGCTAGATGACATTCTTGATATCTTTGATACTTTTAGATTTGACTATACCTATTGGACATATAAAGCTGTATGTAATAATGTTTTTCCCGATGGTATTTATCAATATGCCCCTAACAACGAATTTATCTGCAGAGAAGGTCCGTTATACGGCTGGGAAACATATCTGGAGAAATGGGCAAAGAAGAAGCAGGAAATAGTTAATTTTTGGCAAGCAAAAAACTATAGATTAAATGAAAATCTTGCGGAAACGTTGAAAAAGCATTTTAGAAAATAATACTACCTTATCTAATAGATAAAACTTCCGCCTCTAATCCTAATAATTTTTACCAACAATACTTCTTTTTCCTTTTTTATTTGCTTGTTGAAAACTAATTCCGCCATTTGGCGTAGAGTTTTCAGCCTTAGCTACTGAATTCAATGACTGAATGTTTAAATAATCTGTGTCAATCCAGGTAAAAATTTCTTTATCCCCTGCCTGATAAGCTTCAGTAACAAAGTTTAAAAACCTATTTAATTGTAAATCTGTAGGTGGACAGAAATTACAATATTCACGAGGGTCTAGTTTTAAAGCGTCCAGCCTTTGCTGGCTTTTCCACCTTGTAGAAAAATTACTATCAGCTAACGCCGCATACCCTTTTTTTGTTATAGTACCTAAAGAATAATGACAACACCCATGGCAATAAAATCCATTTTGCCCTTTCATAACACCTAAAACTTCCTGTAGCCGTGCCGCATAACAAATTGAAAAATCAGGGCGATCAAGACTGCCTTCCACCTTCATTTTATCCTTTGCTTCTACTAAGCTCTGCCGAGCATCAATATAAAAATCAGCGCCTCCAAACCGGACTAATAGTTTGTCAATATAGCCATATGTTTCATCAAGCTGTTGATCAGTAAGTCGCATATTTTTTTCATGATGCGCGCATTTTATATCTAATTCTTTTACGCCTATTCTTTTAAGTAAACTAACAAAATGTTCCTTCTCGTCATCGGCTCTAAAATCCGGATCTAAGTAGCGATAATTATCCGGATGCAATATGTAGCTTACTCTTATTTTTAATTGGCTCCCTTGACTAGCGGCCTGGTTAATTAATCCCTTGATATTAGCAATTTTTTGATCCCACGTACCGCTAGGTTCACCTTGTTTTAATCTATGATTGACCTTATCATTAGGCGAATCTAAAGATACGTTAACTGTATCCACGCAACGAGAAATTATATCCCATGTGGAAGAATCCAGATGCCTGGCGTTAGTAACTAATATTTGTCTGAAATTATACTCTTTAACTCTATCCATAAGCTGTAATAAGGCTTCTTTTGTGGAGTGGTTTAACGGCTCGCCAATCCAGCCAGCATAACGAATTGTTGGCTTATAACCTAACCGATATACCTCATCAATATATTTAAGCAACTCTTGCAAATCCCAAGTACCTTCTGTTTCTTTAGCAACATCAGCCCTGCTACCTTTTTTACACCACACGCAAAAGCTATTGCAAATCACAGCATCAATTTGAATATATAAGGGGGACGGCGTAGTATCTTTTTCCTTTATCAATCTCTCTACCATAGCCCAGTTGGGTCCGTATATTTCTTTAAACCGATGAGCAAAAACTTGATTTTTACCAAGCCAATCAATTAACTTTTGGCGTCCCGGGTTATTTTCAACAAATAAAGGGGACGGTTCTATTTTTTTCATCATGATTATCTTTTTTAACTGGCGAACTAAATAAATTAGAACCGTCCCCTTTAAAACAGGAGAATTACCCTGATTTACAGGGCTGGATATACTGGCTGAATCTTCCGTTGAAAATTCCCCTATAACCCTGACTGCTTCCTCCCACTGCTGTTTTGTTTCAAAAGTATACAATGCCAATTGATACATTCTCAAAGGCCAGCAGGCAAGTTTATTCACTCCTTTGAGCTTCATAATTACTTGTTTATCCCCATAAGTATTTAAGATAATGTTTACCGCGGCAAAGATGTCTTTTAAAGGTAATGCTGAACATGTTGAATGAACCATAGTCATAATATCCCTTGCTTTACGCTCCACTATAGGTACACTTTTATAATATCTGGTTTCAAAATCAAGCCATTTAAATTCAGTTTGGCCATCCTTAAATACGATATTAGCTATATTTGCTTCAATAACACCATTACCTATATTAGGTTCTCCATGCTCATAGAACTTAGCATGAATATCTTTCAATGATTCAGCCGCGTGCTTCAAAAATTGAATTTTTTCATCCAGCGCCACATTTTTGCTTTTCATAAAATCAAGGGCATTTGTGATATTTTCCAAATATTTTGTTACAACAACAGGAAACTCTGTCTCTAAAACAAACCCTTTGCCATATAATGTTTTCAATTTTGATGTTTCAGTTTTTGCCCATGCCTTTGCCCGCCAAATCTTAGAAACTTTTAAACCACATAAATATTTCATAAGATTATCTACCGCGATATGTATTACCGCGGAAATCGGCCTTGTTTTGACAAAATATTTTTCTCCGGTAATATCAAGCACATCCCCGCGCGCGCTAAAATGCAGAGCTTGGCTTCCTTTTTCCTTAACGCCGATTAACTGCCTAAAAGCAAAACGGTATTTCTTTATAAATTCCTTTAATTTAACTTCCGCCTCTAACCCGCTATTATCAATAAACCCCGTAAACGAGGGAAGATCTTCCCGCAAGACAGGATTCCCATGGCCAGCAAGAATAATTTTAGATTTTAAGTTCTTAGCTTTCTTTTTTGATTCCTGATAACCGAGCCGATTATCTAAATAAGTATGGGTTAATAAATTTCTTATTATAGGTTTATAAAAAAATCGCCTTGCGAAAAAACTGAAATCATTTTCAGTAAGCGCTGTTATTACATCCCCGACAAAAGCATACTCATCGTTTACAAAACCCACGCTCCCGGGAGAATGTCCTTTTAAATCAATAACTTCAAATTCTCTTCCATCAATCGCTATAGTACCGCCGGGTTTAATTATTGCTACCCTATCTTCCGTGGCTTTTTTATACCCTGTAAAAAATCCAGCTATTCTATGAAATGGCCTTTTAGATGCCACGGTTAATTCTTCTTTATCTTCTTTTGTAACATGAATTGTTGCCTCAGGAAATTTAGCAGCGGCACCAGCATGATCTAAATGCGCGTGTGTAAGATAAATATTCTTTATTTGTTTTACCGGCACTTCTAATTTTAACAGCGCCTTCACAACATTTCTATATTCAAAACCATATCCCGCGTCAATTAACGCGTAATTATCCCCATCTTTTATTAAATAAAAATTAACAGGCACATTCCAAATACTGCTTCTGAATGTAACCTGTTTTACAAAATCATCCACTTTATAAACTACAATTTTCCCGGCGCGCGCTATCTTTTGAAATAAAGGGGACGGTTCTATTTTTTCATCATGATTATCTTTTTTAACTGGCGAACTAAATAAATTAGAACCGTCCCCTTTATTTGCTAATCTCTGAAATTGTTGTAGTTTATTCCTATCTAATTTACCATTCTCAACAAGACGAATAATTAATGCACTATACGGTTCTGGCCAACCAGATTTAGGGCAATTTGCAATAAACCAGTCTAAAGCTCCCCATTCATCCAGAAAAATTGGAGAATTATTTAATTCCATATCTGCATTCTGAGAAGAGGAAGAAACTAGCGGACATATTGAAGCGGTTTTTTCTATTTCAATAACTTTTATCTCTGGAAAATCATCTTTAATACTTCTTGAACGAGACGATTCAAAAATAATATATTCACCATCTGTTCCAGGGGTATTGCTTTTTATTTTTATCCATGCTTTTTTCCCATTTAAGCCATAACCTACACCAACAATAACACCCTCTATTTTCTGCGCCCCTTTCTGTAATACCACCCTAACCTCATTTTCTAATAAGTAGCTGTCATTAAGCATGACGAATCCCTCATCTGCAAAATATATCCCTATCCAGTTTGTATCTCTATGAGAATTATCTCCATACACCATAAGCATACCTTTATTATAATCTTTATAATCTGGTTTTACTTTTCGATATTTAACTGCTGAAGAGACATAATCCTGCCGGCTGTTTTTGGGGCTCTCTAGAACCAATCTATTTAAATTAAATTGTCTGAGCCTAAGCATATATAGCCCTTTCAATCGCCTGTCAACTATATGCATCTGTAAAAGGCCTTTGAATTCAATATAAGTTTTATACCTATGCCTTGTTTTTAATTCTTGATCTCTTATTCTTTCTTGTACCGAAGAACTGCCAATTTTAGGCGGCGCTTGTGATAGAGGAATTAAATTATATGCCTTAACCCAATATGCACGGCCACTAAAATTTACAATCGCTCTTACCTCTTGCGGCCAAATCCATTTAATTCCGGCACTCTCAACTTCTAATTTCCCTCTCACCAAATTAGGAACCGTATCTACAATCATCTTCCGTTTAACACAAGGGGCTTCTTCTTCTGAAATAGAAATAATCGCATTCAAAATCTCTTCTTCAACATCCCGCGTAAAAACATTTTCTGTCACCAACTTAGGAATACAAACAGAAATCATATTCTTATATTCAAAGTCCAAATTGCCATTTTTAGCTAAAAAAATTATTTTATTTACATGGCTGAGTTTATTTTCATTGGTGAATAGCTCCAAATTAAACTGTTGCTTCATATGCTCCGCCAAAATTAGTTTTCCTTTTTCTTCCAACATATCAAATATTCCCTTTTCTGAAATCCAAAGAAACAGCTTCGCAGAAATCCTAAGAATCTCTTGCTTTTCAGCAAAACTGACTATACCAGTTTCAGCAACTGTATCGGATAAATAAGCTCTGCCTTGAGAGTTCATTAATCCAGTTAAGGTATCGATATGTTCTGTTGTTGCCTGACGAGCAAATTGGTAAACCTTTTGCTGATACTGTCTCTGAGAAAAAAGGTGGGCATTAAATTTATCGTAGAAAATCTTCTCCAAATAGACCATCAAATTCGCGAAAAGCTGAGAAAGAACTAATGAAGAAATAATCAGATCTCCTTTCAATTCTTTATTAATCTCTAACGGCTGATTAAAGAAATCATCAAATAGTTTAATAATTTCACCATAAGCTTTCAGTGCATCTGTATTACTTTCGATAATCTGGTAAACTTGAGAACCAAAAAATGGGCCAAATGAAGTAATATCGCTTATTACAATCTCTATTTTATCTTTTAAAAACCTTCCGTTTGCATCTATTGCTTGTACAGGTATTTCTTTAATTGTTCCCAATATACTTGCTTTATCTATATCATTAAGAATTACTTTATTAAACTGTTGTGCTAATTCCAATAATGGAATTTCAGTCCCAATTCCTACACCTAATATAACAGCAATATCTTTAGTTTTGACCTGCTGTGCTGCTTCTAAAATAAGCCTTTTACTATTATCAATATGTTCGCTCCAAAACCAGCTATAATGCTCTTTAGCTTGTAATGTATCTTGCGCGCGTTCCTTTAAAAATTCTTTTATAGTTTGAAGCCCTCTGACCGAAGAAGAAACCTTCTGGCTGAAATTTCTGAATTCGAACATCACACTGGATTTAATACTTACTATTGGTTCTATAGTATAGCTAGCCTCTACTTTACAGCCTACATTGAAGTAATAATCTTCCAATATTCTTCCGAATTCTTTTATAGGCTCTAACCCAAAATTCCTATTCAAACTTATCCATACTATCCCTCTATCTTTAGATTTTAAATCCACTAAAGGAATAATTTCATCCTTTCCTATTAAATCATCCGGTGAACATTGAAACGCGATAATTGTTTCAAATAATCCTCTCTCTTTTATAATATCTTCTAATTTTTCTCTAATTTCTCGAGAATTAACATCTCCTGCCAGCACTTCTAATGCTCCTAATTGCAAATCTGAAAGATTGCTGGTTAATTGATTATTAAATTCTTCTATTCTCATTTTATCCTCTTTTGTCCTGACAATAACCACTGAATGCCCGCCGAATGCTCTATTAAGAAATGAAAAAGTATTATAGTATCCAGGATTAAGCTCCAATAATAATTTCCCAAAGGGAACTTTAGCCATTGCTTGTTCAGCCAGCAATTTTATCTGCTCAACAGGCAGCGGCTGAATAAATTGCTCTACCATCCATTGTTCACAGATCTCTTTAATACTTGCTGCCTGGTCTTCAGAAAATGCCCCCCAGCGCATAAACAATCTTTTGGTTTCTGCTCTTAAAAAGTGATCCCTCATTTCTCGCAAACACTCTTCTTGCGGCCTTTCTCTATGTGGCGCATCGCATGGCTGATTAAATAA
The DNA here is from genome assembly GCA_043813255.1 of Candidatus Omnitrophota bacterium. GTDB lineage: Bacteria > Omnitrophota > Gorgyraeia > Gygaellales > Profunditerraquicolaceae > JBDRLG01. Next base: position 27,019 of record JBDRLG010000008.1, on the reverse strand, counting down.
ACTACTTAAAATTACCTGCAATTTATTTAAAGGGTTGACTGCAGACGGGGTAAACATTGTTTTTTCAACTAACTGAAAAGCTTGCTTTGCTTCATCTTCAGTTAAATTATCAATTTGTCGCAGAATATTTTCTGATGTTTCTACTTGTTTTTTCTGAATTAGGGCTAGAAGATCTTTCTGCTTACTTCGCAATAAAGATTTGGCTTTGTTTGTAGAGACAACCTCTAATGCTCTTTCAACTATCTTCAAAGCTTCTTCTAAATCTTCTACTTTTATGGAATCCGCTTGTGCTATCGCTGTTTTTGCCTGCTTATAATCTTCTTCTTCCAATAAGCTCTGCAACCGACTCTCTTCAACCTTTAATAATGATTTAGCGGAACCAGAAGAATTATTCATATGCTGTCTTATTAACTCTAAAGCGCTTTTGATATCACCTCCATTAGCTTGATTTATTAATTCCCGTGCTTTATTCAATTCTAATTGTTTAGCAAAATTTTTTAACCTTTGGGATTCAGTTTCTAATAACCTCCGCGTATCTGGCGGCATCTTTTTAACCCGTACTAGTTTATAAATCAAACTTAAAGCTTTATCTATATCCTCTTTATTTACTTGCGGGCATGTATTTCCTAAAAGAGGGTATACTTTTTTTTCTAATATACGAATAACTGCTTCGGCGTACTTTCTTTCTGTCTTACGCCTCTTTTTCGCTCTATCCGGCTCTAGTTTTTCTTTTTCTAATTCTTTAACTCTATTCTTTATATTAATAAATCCTTCGGGATCTTTTAAACTTTTCTCGTCTACTAAAGCTATTGCATTCAATAACCTATTAATATATGTTTTGCCGGCTGAAGAATCTGATAAATTCAAAGCGGTCTTTAAGCTTTCTATTAACCCTAAAAATCTTATTTCATTTATTACGTGTGCCCTTAAATTTTCTGCGGTTATCTTTTGATACTCTTCAGAAAAGATTTTTTGATCTGCCGGACTGATTAACCGCAGAGCTTCAAAATAATTTCCATCTCCGTAATAAATCCAAGCCAGCTCTAAATCTTCTATTAACTGTTCCTGTTCTTTTTGTTTACGCGAATTTACATCTTCTAATACTTCATATAACGAATAAATCCTGCCTAACAAAACACCCATTGTTCCATCATTATTATCGCGCTGTTTAAAATCTTCACTCATCCAACTTTCCATGTAATTCAATAAACTCTCTATAGAATCTTTCTTTATCCTTGCTCTATTTAAAATATCTAATACCTCTGTCAACCTGCTTATCCTATTATCCGGCTCAATAGGCTTGCGAGGGCAGGCTGTAAGGCATTTATACTTTATTATTCCTTCAGAAGACGGATAAGATACAAATAAAGGCCGGCCTAAAAGAATATTAATACTTTCATCTTTAAACGAGCTGATTATATTCTTTCGTATATTCAGGGATTTTTCTGTATTCCCCAAACTATAGCCTGCTATCTCGCCCAGTTTTACGCAAGGCTCATACGAAATATCCAGAGGCATCCCCGTAAGATCCGAAATTATCTGCCGCATCCACAATATTTTTTTCATTTCTTTATCTTCCATATGAACTAACGCGGCTAAGGAATTGCCATCCCGGATAGCTATGCCTTTAATCCGGGCATGGATGGGAAAAAATGCTTCTTTTTGGGCAGTAATTACTTTAAAAGCATCCCGTATTTCTCTTGCCAATTCATTTCTCTCTCCGGAAACAAAATCAAATACGGATAAACATAAATTATCAGGCAATACCTGATCAACAACCTCACCTAATTGAGACGCGAAAGAGCTTTGAATCTTTTCAGATAGCATCTGTAACTTATTCAAGAGTTTATTATCTTTAACGAATCTCTTATCCCCAAAAGGAAAAATCACGCCAAATAAAGGTTGAGAAACAGAATTTAAATCTCTCCATTTTTTATATTCTTGCTGAAGATCCGCGCTTATACTAATATTTAAACCCCTGTATTCCCTGCATATATTTAATAAAACTATCTCAATATCAATAAGATTGCTGATGCTATTATCAACACCAGTAATAACGCGCTGAGGGAAATATATTCTGTTGTCCTGAACAATTACTTCATCTCCCTGAGACAGGCAATAATATCTTCTTCGGCTAAGCTGTGCCTCTATCTCAGCAATACAGCCTTCTCTACCCTTATATTTCAAAAACAATTCTATATTTCTTTGCGCTTGTGCTAATTCCATATATTCGTAATCAGTCAAGTTCCGTGTTAAAAATTCGCTGGGAAAAATGGAGGACGATACATCTCCTAAACAACTCTGTTTCACCTGAGGGCTGTTCTCTTTAAAACGCGATTCTCTTTTTCCCTGCATTGACTTTGCTTTATCTACTTTTCTCTGCATGCGTTGTTTAAATGAGTCTTTATTTTTTTTATCTGCTTCGGTTAAACTAACCCTATCCATCATATAGGCGTATTGCGCCAATGAATCTTTCATGCGCTCAATTAAACAGTCGATTATGTTATATTTTTTATCTCTTTGCGCAGATTCTAATATCTCTGCCATTCTTTTTAGCTCTTTTTCGATTATATTAAGATTTATAATATCTCTTATACCTTCTTTTCTTCTATCTATTTCATTACTGGTACGCCATAATTCAAGAGCCTTATTATAATTTTTAGCTGCTTCATCGTTTTTGCCTAACGCATAATAAACATCACCAAGATACGCATAAGCTTTAGCATATTGCGGGTCCAGCTTAATGGCTTGATTAAAACAAACAAGCGCTTCATTAAATTGGCCTAAACACGCAAACACATACCCCAGATGATTATAGCTGCCTGCATACGCGGGATCTAATTTAATAGCTAAATTAAGATATACAACCGCATATGTATATTCCTCTAAGATCGAATAGGCATAGCCTAAATTATTATAAGCGCTGGCTAATTGAGAATCCAGCTTAATGGCTCGATTAAAATCATCAACTGCTTGCTTACAATTCCCTAAGGCCAAATTTATACATCCCCGCATATTACGACAGGTAGCATCTTGGGGCGCTAATTCCACGGCTTTATTACAATCAGCCAAAGCGTCTTTATAGTTTCCTAAAATACTATGAACTACTCCACGATTATTATAAATTACCCCATCTTCGGGGCTAAAGCTAATAGCTTTACTGAAATTAATCAACGCTTCCTCATAATCTTCTAACCCCATATACACACCGGCCAGATTACTGTAATACGAACCTTTTCGAGAATCTAATTTTATCGCTTTATTAAAATCCTTAATAGCTTGTGTATAATTTCCTAAAAGATAGTTTACAAGCCCTCGATTACTATAGGCTTCGGCGTCTTGCGGATACGATTTAATAGCTTTAGTAAAATAGACAGACGCTTCTTCGTATCTCCCCTTATATAAACACTCTATGCCTTTATCCCTATAAGCTGCCGCATCTTGTTGATTTTTAGGAATAGATTGATTAAAGCCGGCGCTTGCAGAATTATATGGAGATATCTCTTTATTCGTTAAACCTGCACAGCCCATTATCGATATAAGCACAACTAAAACAATTATTTTTCCGCATTTTGCAAGATGCCGCCTGAACAAAATCGCCAAAGTCTCTTTTGAAGAATTCACGGGCGAATGGGCGAAACCGGACCAATCCGGAAGATTTATCTGAAGGGTATTTTTAGGTTCTTCTATTGCGGTAGCTGCTGGATCAGACTTATACAACGGCCCATCCCTGACTCGATACGGAAAATGGCATCCTGACAAATTTAAAATTAAAAAGAATAAAAGAAACAGTTCTATTTTCACTATCGGTGAACCAGACAAAATAGAACCGTCCCCTTTAGTAGATGAAGAAACTATTACTTCATCCACTAATCTGTTAAAAGCTACCTGTTCAGGTTTATAACCATGTTCTTCAAAAACAGCCTGTAATCTCCGCTGTGCTTCTGCTAAATCAAATCCTTGGCTATAATAAACATCCTCTAATAAATCAAACAGCTGATTACCTAAATCCTGCCCTAAATCACCCGCCATAATTCCCCTGACAATTTCCTTATTTGCCGTAAATTCCTTATCAAAAATATTCCCTACACTGTTAAACAAATGCTGGCCAATTAATATCCTTATACTGGTAAAAACAAACCCGCTTTTGAATAATTTAAGCACTTTGCTTATATCATCTTCGCTCAGATTCATTTTTTCCTCTCTACTCCTGCCTTCTGCTAAATCAATTATCATTATCCAAGTATCCCATTCTAAAACTCTATCAAAATCAAATAATTTCAAAACGCCGTTTCTAGTACTAACCATATAATTACCTGTGTTCAAAAAATCCATCTCCAGCCGAGATTTATTAAATAAATACCTCTCAAGCAAAAACCAGCCATATAGCAAGCTTAATTTCTCATTCAATCCAATACCATACAATACTCTATCCTGCAGTAACCTTCTCAAATTCCCGCCTAAACAATACTCATTAAGCTGAACCATCTTGTATCTTTCAGGGCCTGTCTGAAAATCAAAAACACCTGCATTCTTTACGAAACCGCTGTTTTGATTAGTTTGCAGGGTTAATCTTCTGATATTATCTGCATAAGCAGAGGCCTGTTCTGGATTGTCAAAACCGGATATTTTCATCGCGTATTGCTGCATCTTGCTATCTTCTACTAAAAATACAACACCATCTAGTCCAATACCAAGATACCTGGTTATTTTTAACCCCTGAATCTGTTTATTGGATTTATTTAAATATGCAACTATCGTAAATAAATCTAATATAATATGCCACAAATAAACTATTATTTGTGGATATAAATCCTTTATCTCCTGCGGGCTTAACATTTCTAAATCTTTAATAATTCCTTTAAATAATATTTTTTTAAAGAATGAATGAACCACCTCTTTTATATTAATATTTAAAAAAATAACTGCCGCTTTTATGACCAGATACAAATTCTTTTCCAAATCGGCGTCTTGAAGCCATTCTAGGAATACTTGCGCGTTATCTCTACGCAATACTTCCAGTGCCCCCGGATCAGCTGCTATCTGTTCCCAGTAATCTCCGCTTAGCCCCAGATCTTTCATAAAACTATACCCCACGGCATTACTTAACATAGCAAACAAATTAGTTATTTCAAATAAGCTGTACGCGCTTAAATACTCCTGCCGGATCCCCAGAGAATCTAAACTCTCCGCGATTGTATGCAATCTCTGAGAGCATAAAACAAAATCATTCCGGCTAAAGTTTCGGCCTGTTCTATTCATAAAATCACTAATCTGCGGCAGGGTAATAAAAAGATTTACCATCTTAGAAAATAATTCTTTTAACTCAGGCGGTTCATACCAATCATTATCCTCCAATGCGGCTAAAAAAGCCTGCCGTGTTTTTTCAAAGAAATTCTCATCTTGAAGCAAATATAAAGAAGTTGAGAAACCAGCTCTTATTTCCTCATTAGCTGCCAAAACCTTCTTAAACACATTTTCAAAACAGCGTTCAAACCTTCCTGGCCTTAAAGGATCAACTATTTCCCGGATATAATTCCCGGATATTCTTTCCCTTCCAACATTAAGTATTTTAAAACTCTGCCAAAATCTTCCCGCTTTTTCCGCGTACCACCTGGCATATTCTAAATTCATGCCCTGATTGCATAATTCTATTTCCACCAAGCCTCTTATTAAAATTACCCTGCTGTCTTCTTCAAAAGCATACAAGCTGCGCCTTGGAAAAAGTATTTTCAACACCGTATTATGCATAACTATCAATATCTTTGGCTGATAATCTGAAGAACCCCGTATTTCTTTACCAACAGGAATTATTATTTTGCAGGGATTAACAAAAGCATTTTTAACAATGCCTATTTTTTCTAACCAAACGGCCGCATTCTGTATCTGTCGCGCGTCTTCTTCGGATATCTTTCGTTCTAATTTTGTTACAACCTTTTCCCATCCTGATTTATCAGCTTCTTGTTTTATATCTTCCAATTGCCCTATAGAAGAAGAAACAAGGGCTAAACTATAGGCAAACCACCCTGTACCTGCCCCAAAATCAAAAACTTTCATTCCTGTTTTCAAGCCAATCATAGTTCCTATAATATCCGTTACTTTAAAAGACGAATCCTGATACCAGCCAAATGGCGTAGAAATCCTTTCTAAATAAATATTTTTCCTGTCTTCTTCGCCGGCTCTAATGAGGCCCTTGGAAGATAAAAAATCTATATAACAATCATCAATAATCAAGACTGCGGCATCCTGCGCAGAAAGATTATTCGACGCGATATAAGGCAAACACCTGACTAACACCCGCTCTATAATCCCGGCTGCTGCAATTACTGCTTTCTGTCTTGCCTTCTTAATATCGCTTTCAGAACAATCTATAACAGGGCTGGACATAGCAAAGGGACTCAAAAATCCTTTATTTCCTGTTTGCGAAACGAATTTAATCACAACAAGATCCTCTATTGGCCAAAATTCTGTTAAAGGAATTTCTGGCTTTCCTAATCCTTTAATTAAATCAAGAAGGTGCCGTGGTTGAATCAGAATGATTTTTTCTCTTTCCTTTTCAGAAATTTCTTTTTCGAGATAAGCTAAAGTTGACTTACTCAAACCACTAGCTTCTGAAAATTTCATTAAAGACAAATTACGTTCTTTTCGCATGCTTGCTAAGAACAGTCTTGTTTGTTTTTGCCTTAGATTAATCAACTCACGTAGCCTTTGTTTTTGCTCAAGAACCGGATCTTCCGAACGCTGGGGAGCTAATTGCTTAAAACACACAACTATACCTAATCTAACAAAACCCTCTGTAAGTTTAGCCTGAATGCCTCTAGACGGGATACCCGGATATTTATTGTTTACAATTTCTGATATTGTTGATGGATCCACTCCGGAATTTTTCGCAAGCGATGCCTGTGTTAATTCTTTCTCTTTCAGCAAATGGCTGACTTCTGATACCATTGAATCCATAATTTCTCTGCGTACCTTTTGTAATCGCGCGTCTAAATCTATAAGGATACCTGTAACCTCTGCGAGCAATCCCTCTGGACGGCTATAAATGGCTATATGTCCCGCAGATCTAATTGTTACCATATCTTTTATTTCTCTTAAACGACAAAAAAAACTGGAAAGTTGGGAGGTATCTTTTTTTGCTCTTTTATTTAAACAACTCAATAATGCCGAAAATAAATAATCCTCTAATATTTGATCTTCCCTGCTTCTATTATCGCCTATTTCTTTAGAACTGCCTAAATCATAAGCGTAGAATATACAATCCTCACTTTCCTGCGGGATCCTTACATTTAGCATTAATAACTCTTTAGTTATAAACATAATAACTAAATCTACCGCTCCTAACAGCTCAGGCGTAAGTTGTCTAATTAATATATCCCCTCTTATTGGAACATCTCTTTCAAAAGCTTCCTTTGATACAGGCATCACCGGCGCATATACTACTTTTACTTCATTTTCTACTCCCTGACTGCCGCTTGACTGCTGTTGCGCGATAAAATCCACTGTTTTTTTTGCTGCTATTCCGCTGCGCCCTCCGGCTGAACATACAAAAAGAACATACAGACTGCCTTTTGCGCTCATCACGCTCTGAATCAATGATTGCAGTTTCGATATTTCCTCGGGGGCAGAGCCATCTTTTATTTCTACCGGAGAGGAAACGATTGTTTCTTCTGGTAAAAATTCCTGCGGCGATTGAGATGGGACTTGTTGTTGCTCCTGAGGCGTAACTTTCAAAGGCTCAAAACGCTTCCGTGGATATACCGTATCAACAAACCATTGCTCTTTGGCTATATCTTTCAATTCCTTTAATACCGCTTCCCTATCACCATCATATTGATAAGCTTTAGAAGCTTTAATAGCCCATATAGCAGCTACTATATGCATAGAAGGTTCATTTCTGTCTTTTAACAGGAATCCGAAATGCGATTGTCCAAATAACCGTATAGATGCTCTAATCGGTACAGAACTAAAATCTTGTCCTATCTCTTTTAAAATATTCTGCGGCGTTAAAGAATTATTGTTAAATATTCTTCTTAATTCTGCCGTGGAAATTTCGTTTAGTTCTTCTCGAATCATAAACGCCAATCTATCCAATATTTTCTCTAAATTACCTTTTCCTGCCTCAAGATAACTATATGCAAGAGATAATAAAGCAGTCCTCTTCTTTGCGCCGTATAAATATACCTTAGGGCTTCCAATTCTATGGATAAACTCCTGCCCAAAAGCTATCCGCAGCATTTCGTGAGAGCTGAGCTTTTCGCCAATACTTTTATAGTAAATATTAAGGACCATATTATTACTAACAGGAGAAATAAAAGCTGGTTCTTTTGTAAGCTTGTAAGCTCTATAACCCATCCAGAAAATTACCGGAATAAGAACAAGAGGGAACCTAACCACTGCCATAATAAAACTAAAACCGAAAAATAGCAGCCAAGACTTAGGATGCTCTAGCCTCGAGCAACATAATTCCGGAAATATAAAAACTTTTAAGAGCGCTTCACCCCATGTACGGTTAATAATAATCTTATTAATAGTTTGTTCCACAAATAATTGTTGTTTTTCCAAAGGCAAGTCACTTAAACAAGCCATAAGAACTCCTGCTTCTTGTTCTGCTAATTTTAAAACATCGGCCTTTGACACTGTCATGTCCTCTAACACAAGCTCTTTAATTATAGTTCCTCCTAAATCCACTGAAGAAGAAACTTGAAGTAATTTTTCCAAAGAAAGAACCGATGAACTGGCCATTCGTTTTCTTATCTCTTGTTCAATTACTCTCTTATCTAAACCTTTCAATGCTCTTTTTCTTTGCATGGCAATATATGCATCTAAACTCTTACATTGGAGTACTTTTTTTATTAACAATGCGGCCATTGATTGTTTGTATATACTCAAGATGTTTTTTCTACCATTGGCATGGTTACTTTTAATCCCGGCCAGCTGATAATTACATCCTTTCGCCTGTAACTGCTCATTAAGGTTTTCGATTCCTTCCCATGTTAAGCTGGGGAATTGCCTGCCATCACCTAAAACTTCCGTTGTTTTATCCATATCAGGCTCATCGAATCTGCTTAAAACCTCATTAAAGATCCAGGCAATAACTACGCGCTCTACCGGACTCCAGCTCTTATTCTGCCTGCCTGCTATACCAATTAAGGCATTTGCAAAATACCAGAAATCTAAAATCCCTAAATCTTTCTTCCCGCATATAACCGCTATTATTTCATCAAAAGAACGTTCCAGAGAAATAGATATTTTACAGGTTTTGATTCTGGCGATATATTTTTCTGCTCTGGAAATAAGTTTAATCCCTTCCGGTGTATCTCTGCCCTGCCTAACCATATTCATAACCTTATTGAATTCTTTTAGCGCCCTGTTATATTGTTCATTCACAAATAAACCCACGCCTGTTTCAAATACCGCCTTGGCTTGCTTAAAATCAGCTTCTCCAGCGGGAGAAGTTTTGGAAACAGCAATTTTTTTATCACACCAGATAATATATTTCTCTGCCCTGGAAATAAGCTCGTTTTCTACCGGATTAGCGCTAAAAAATCCCAGAAAAATTATAATTTTTTTAAATGCTCTTCTGGCAGCAGTAAACTCTTTTTTTACCCGGTATAAATCAATACCTTGTTTAAATAATTCTCCGGCTTTTCCTAAATACCTAATCCTTAACCTGCATTGTTCAATATTCCGCTGTATTTCAACTATAAGCATACTCTCAGGTTGTAAATCTTTATTTTTTCCAAGCAGGCTGATAATCTCTCCATATTTACCAGAAGCCTCGGCATAATTACCTTGTTCAAATAATATATCCGCTTGCATAGCCAAACCTCTTGAGGCAATTAAATTATTACATCTTCTTATATAGCCTTTTATTTCCTCAAGTTCACCGTTATGCTCGCTTTGGAGAGAAATTATCCTTTGTAAAATATCTTTCGCCCATAAATACTCGCCTTGTAAAAATAATTGTTTTGCCTCTTCCAGCGTAAAAGCTATACACGGATTAATAATTTCCCTGCCAGATAGGCATATTTTGCTTATCTTATCAGAAATCGTTGGGGCTTCTAATCCTATACGCTTTCCGATCTTCACATGCGGCATACTATCGCGATTCTGGATTATAAAATTAAGCTCTTCTATCTTCTTAAAAACAGCATATGTGCTTTTATTCAGTTTATTGGCTAATACTGACAAATTACTTTCCCCTTGTTCTAACAATCTCAACAAGGTAAGTTCCTGTTCATAAACCCATGTATTCAATCCCAAATGGATATTGATTATTTCTCTTAAATACCTTTTTTGCCTGCCTTCTTTTGAGTATCCATATAATTCACATAAAGCATTTAAGCCTTCTGAAAAATAAATCTCGGAAATATAATGATAAAATTCCAGCATCTGGCTTACTGCCGCTTCCGGCTTATTAAGTTCTACAGCAATCTCCGGCAGGCTATCATAACTTACCCCTTCTAAGAATTCCTGCCATAAAATCTTTCTGTCCCGCGGGAACCAAGGTGTACCAAAAAACTTACGGATTCTTTTGATAGTATCCACCGGGTAGTTTAATCCCTCTGCTAATTGAGGAGCTTCCATGTTTAGGAAGCGATTACGGATAACGCTTAACTGCATTACCTTTTCCCATATATCTTCAACATCTATATTATTATCTATCCTGTTTCTTGCATATCGCTGTAAAGATGACTTTTGCTCACTATCTGGCAGGTGTCTATACGCAACATTTTTATTTATCCATTCAACCAAAAGCCCTTCTTCTTTTGAAAGCCAGCGCTTCGGATTTGTGTTTACGGCTTTCAAAGAAACAGGCGAACTAGGATTTTTAGTAAAAAATATAAATAAACCTGCTGGCATATCACTATGGGGATTTGCGTAATTTATAACGGTTATACAATCCTCACCTTCTTCAGCCACTAATTTACCGATATGCGCCATAGCTGCTTTTTCAAGAAGAGCGCCATCTTTTACTAAATAGGAAACTAAAGGTGAAGGATCTGTATTTTTAAACCTCGGAAAAGAAGAAGGCGGGCTGGAACAGGAATAACAATACATACAAAGCACAAATAGCAATAAACTTACTGCTATATTCTTGATATTGCGCATAAACCCCGGCCCGGCGCGGCATATCCCAGATGAAACAGCAAACTCAGTAAATATATTACTGCCCAGATCAATCTGGCTTATATTTTTTACTACAGACGAAAGAAAAAGAACAAAACCATCCCCTTTATTCAATATAGAGCTGCGGTTTTTCATAACAGATTCCCATCCCCAGGAAAGAAGCTCGCTTTTTTTAATTTCCTCAACCGAATGTGCCGGCAAAAAAAGCTCCACTAGCCTATTAACAGCGCCTAACATAAAAACAAGCTCTTGGATTTCTTCTTTCTTTTTATTATGACTGCATCTATTACCCCCGTATTCAAAAACAACTCCTTTCCCTTGCGTATCTTCCACGCTATTTCTATAACCAAACATTATAGCTGAAGATTTAGGGAGCTGTTCTTTATACATAGGCGTTATTGATAAAAGAGCAGGCCTAACAAGATTATGCTCCTGAGAACCTAACACCTGCCTAACAATACCTGTTACTTCTTCACTATTATCAGTTATTAAACGATTCCTGTGATTTGCTCTGTTGCCTCTAATTCGCTGGCGGTAAAATATTATGCTATACAAATATTTCAGTGTTATTTGATCATAAGAAACAACCAAAATTACGCGCTGAGGCGTTCTTATAATCTGACAACCTAATTCTAAAAGTTGTTCTTTATTTAATTCTTCTAAATTGCTTTCTTTCAGGCTCACCCTATTTTTAATATTTTTATCTCTGCAATATTTATCAACTATCTGATCTGCTTGCCCGCGCTTACTTTCCTCAGGGCTTAATATATTAAAAATGGCGGATAGGACAAGATACATAACCACTTGCGCTTTAATATTCTTCCATACCGCTATTTCCTTAGCAAAATAAAAAACAAATACCATAAATTCATCCAAAGGTAATTTTGTCTTCTCGCAAATAAATGATGTCAGATCATTCAGATTAGATTGTTCATTAATATTTTTATCTATTCCCATATGAACACTCTTATAATTCGGCATAATCATTCTGCTTTTTATATGAAAAGAGAGTGTAATGCCAGTGTGAAAAAATGATTTTGCCCTTCTTACTACAATATTTTTTAACCGCCTTATCTGATCAGAACCATTTAATTCAATAATAAACTCACCAATCTCTTGGCCGGCTATTATTTTCATTATCGGATATAAAATAAATTCTCCAAGAGCGTCTGTCTGTTCTTGAATATTCCTAATATAAGTAACTACGACTATATTAAGAAGCTGAGCAAAAGCTAATTTGCGTTCATAAGTCCATTGGCTTATTATAGTTAATAAATTAGCGGCTCTTACAACAAATTCATCCAAATCAAAGCTTCGTAAATAAAGAAGGGTATCGGCAATAGAAACATTATCTTTCTTTCTCTCCAATACAGCTTTAATACTTTCATAACTATCTCTTCTATTTAAATGAAGAGCTACCCCCCGAACAGATAAACCATTATTCTCTGCTTTTACCTTTAAGGATTCTAATTCTACCTGCTGTTTTTCTTTATCTATCCGGCAGATAGAACAAAGAAAATCCCTAACTCTCTGTTCCCACTCGCTGTCTTCTTCATCCACAGATGAAGACACTAATGAATCTCTGAAAAACAGAGGGCTGGATCCATGAGAAAAATCAAGCGGCCTATCCTCCCTGTATCTACCATCATCCTCATAGAGATACTCCTCATATCCCTCATCTCCATAACCACCTCTATGTTTAGCAATAGAACCTCTACCATCCAAATTTTCTAAATCTTCTAAAGAAAAACTTCCTTCCAGCCCCAAAGGCGCTTCTTTATCTTTTTGAGCATCTTCGCTTCTTACATGGCCAACGGTCTTTAACAATTGCCCTTCTTTTCCTAACTCTTTCATGCGTAAAGATAATTTTGGCATGATCAATAAATTATTTGCTTCTTCTTTAGGAGTCATAAAGAATAACTGCAATCTTCGATACTTAATGCGGTACGCAAGATATTGTTGATTCTTAACAAAAAGGCCCATAAGAAATTCCTGATCTTTCTTAATAATCATCGCTTTCTCTATCAATTCTACCTTTTTCACAAACAACGCTATTCTATTTATTTCAGTTATTTCACCAATATTATTTATGATGTGGGTTAATATTGTAAGGCTATAGTCTATAGCCTTTACAACTATCTCTAAGCCTCTTGACTCAATATCATTTAATTTCTGAATATTCCCCAGTACTTTTGCTTCTAACAATTCTTTAAAATTAACAACCGTGTTATAATCCGCCTTAATTTTCTTAAATTTCTTCAATGTATTATCTTCACGCGAAAAATTACCCCTTATATTTTCAAACAGCCCAGCCAATACGAAATCCCCGGTGGGACTGTTGCGAAACTCCCCAAAAGTGTCATTGCGAGCGACTGAGGGGAGCGCGGCAATCTTATTCTCCGACGACAAAACAAGATTGCTTCGTCGCTTCGCTCCTCGCAAAGACACAAAAATGGTATTTCGCAACAGTCCCCCGGTAGAAGCTTCTTTGGATAACGCTAATATTTCTTTTTTATCTTCTAAACGTTTAAGCCGGATATCTTTTGCCTCTGAAATCAAAAGGCCCATCTGGCTTTCCAAAGAAAAGATATACCCTATTAAACGTTGAATCTCTGATACACTTTCCGGTCCAGAACAACTCTCCATCAAAACAGAAATTCCCCGCAGCCCTTGGATTACTATTTCAAACTTGTTTTTTAAAAGAAACTCCTCATCAATAAGCCTGTTTTTCCTCATAAGATCAAATAACTCTCTACTTTTTTGTATACGGTTTGCCAAATCTCTAAGTATTTCCAACCCCCTTGCTCTAATTTCTTCTATTTCAGTTAATATTTTACCTGCTTCAGATATGGCCTTTTGTAATCTTTCTTCCCTCAATATAGCGGCGGCCGCTTTTAATTCTATAGTTTTCTGCGCTTTCTCAATGTCAAAATTTATATTCTTGTCCATATAATCTCTAGCATTGACAATAAGACTGTTTTCTTCTTCGTTTCTGCTAAAAAATCCTAATAAAACTACAACTTCCTTAAATTTTTCTTCTGCTCCTTCTTCAATCAATACTTTGGCTGATCTTAAATTTTTTATTCTTAATTCACACTGCTCAATATTCTCGCGCATTTCAGCGATAATTATATTTTCCGGGACAATACTGCTATTCTCTTCAAGTAATTTAACAACTTCACAATATGTTTGAGATGCCTGCGCATAACAACCTTTTTCAAATAATATATTCGCAGTCCGTATTAATGCTCTCGAAGCAATCAGGTTATCGCATCTTTTCATAAAACAGTTTACTTCCTGGATATCCGCTTCATAAACAACTGCCCTATTAAACACATCTTTTGCCCATAGATAGTGCCCATAATCAAATAGCCGATTGCCTGCATCTATAGTAAAAGGCTGTAATTGCCCATTCTCAAAATTCTTAATGATATCTTCGTCTGGCTTAATATTTTTTAATCTTGATATTTTATGATAAAGCACCCCTATGTCCATACCTAACATTTTAGCCAAATCCGCTTTATTCTTTTCTAAATTATTTCTTATAGATAAAAACTCTGCTAATTTCCTATAAACAGCATAAGGACTTTTTCTTAACATTAGAGCCAGCTCCTGCAGGCTCTTATTTTTTCCAGCCGAAAGCAGGCTTATTTCTTGTGCTTTACTCCACTTACATAATTTTAATTCATCATTTACTATTTTTCTTACTATCCGCTCCTGGCTGCTGGGCTGAGAATACCCGCGGAATACACAAAAAGCCTTTAATCCCTCTGAACAGTAAACTTCCGAAATATCCTGAAAAAGGCTTAATAATTCTATTATTACTCCTTCTGTCTTGTTAAGATTATTTGCTATTGCGGAAATATCCTTATGCGTTATGCCTTGCAGGAAATATTGCCAAAGTTGCTTCCTTTCATTAGCAAACCTTCTATTATACCCAAACTTTTCAATATAAGAATCAATACGCTGCTCTTCACAAAACAATATCTTTCCCAATTCTTCTTTACTGATATCCAAGTACATATTTCTAATAACTGCCAATTCTACCAACTTCTTCCAAACTTCAAATTCCGTCTTAGTTTTAACAGTATCTGCCAAAATTCCGACTTTTGTTCTATCCGGCAGATGTTTATATGGTAGGCTCGCTTTTATCCATTTTATTAGGATTCCTATTTCCTCCTCAAGCCAACCTCCGGATACCAGAATCACGGGACTGGAAATTCCTATAGCTGCTGAAGGCAACAGCCCAATCTGTTCTCCTTCAGAAATACATCTATTGATTTCAGAATAACTACCCAAGTTATCTTGAGATAACCGCAAAAATTTCCAAGGCTCAAAAAAATCATCCCCCCGCAGACCGCTTTTCCTGGGATATATAGATCTAAAATCTATAGGCTCCCTATCATCAAGTTCAATCTCTAATACTTCATTCCGTAATTTAGAAAACGTGTTAAGTATTTCCTCAGCTCTTATTCGCCCTATTATATCTATCCATAGCGGTCCTTCATCACCGCTGCAAAATCTATTTCTAAAACAAGAAACCCCGCCAGATTGTATTAGATTAGAGCCAATCTGATACTTTCTTAAATGCAAGCATGCCTTAATAAACTCTTCTTCCGTAATCAAATCCTTAAGTTTCTCATTAAAAATTTCCGTTGAGGAAAAACAGATTCTTTGAGAAATTAAATCCCGGCCCTTAAGGTCTTGCAGCACTATACTTAATATATTAATGCCTCTATTTATCAAACAAAATACACAGAATATCTTCTCTTGTATCATATCTGGCACTGCGGATTGTTGTATAAATTCATTTATAAATACCGGATTATAAAACATTCTAATATTAGCCCTACTCACCGGCCATTTTGCTTGTTCAAATAAAAATAGTTTTACATAGGCGCTATGGCAATCCCTGTAATCCTCTGACTGATTTCCCTCTATTTCCCTTAATAAAGCTATTTCTTCTCCCAGCGCAATATTTATATCATTAATCATATAGCTAAAACTCTTCTCCAAATTTTTAAAGGCTGACTCCACTAATGGAGGAGAATATAGTTCATCAAGGGAACTAGAAACTACATAAACTTTCCCCTTATCCTTACTAAATTGCGGGCAGACACTCCCTGTCAGGGGGCTGGCAGTAAATAAAAGATTAAGGCGCTGGGTATTAATCAAACGGTATACTCCGCTGATTACCGACATAAACATATCCCATTCATCTTTCTCAATAATCCCAAAATCCTCCGGTTTAAAATCATTGTGAAAACAACACATTATTTCCAGCCAGCGGTATACAATCCTTAATAAACCAATTAAATTTGCTCTTTCAGAATCAATGCCTAAGTCTATTGTCTCCTGATCTGATATAATAGGCTCTTTTCTATTAATAAGATTATTAAGATATATTTTAAACTCCTCAAGGCTCTTATCGCTAGTTAACCTGTGATAAAAACTACTCCAGTATAACCGTACAAGATTAGCGTATATGCCCATAAATTCCCGGCTAGTGGTAACCGCGTTTTTTAAAATACTCCTATCCATTTCTCCTTTATTATCAAGTAATTTATAAAAGGCTAAGGCATAGTTAAACATATTGGTTGACAAATAATACGGTATCTTCTCATAATTAGAGTTAGCCTCCATACAGATCTCCATAAATTTACAATGAATAAAAAGAGAGAGAAATACATATCCCATCGCGCTTTCGCATTCTCGCATAGCCGCGGAAGGATCCTTTAAAACATCGTTATAAATACCCGCCCGCAGCTCACATATCCGGCTTAAAAAACCACTATTATTATTCAGATCTGTTATTAAATAAGGATATTTCTTTATCAAATATTCTTTTAAGCCGGGGTTAATTTTTGGTAAATCTCCTTTTATAGTAAGTAGATAAATATTAATCCGGCTGTCGGACAGGAAAAAAGAAGAATAAAAATTATCCAGCTTAAATCTTTTGAATAAAAATTCCGCGCCTTTATTTTCCCAGTCAATATCTATAATCATACATTCCGGTTTATCATAATAACAAAAAAAGACCGCCATTACCGGATGCCGTGGTGAACTAAAGATATTAACTCTATCTTCTGTCCTTTCTAAAAAGAACTGCAGGATAATATAAACTAACTGGCAGCATGCTGCCTGATAAAGATCCGGGCAAGTATAATTATTATTAGCAAGCCTAGACTCAAGGCCGTTATTTTCTCTTATAAGATCCGCTTCCCATCTTAGCTGATAAGCTAAAAACCTTACAATATCAGCGGGGGGTTTAATATCAAAAAAACCTTTTTGTTTTATCTCAAGAAACAATTCTTCTATCGCCTTTTGCTTATCAGCTATCTTGCTACATTGTAAATATTCTATCTTTTTAGTGTAAAACTTTATTTTCCCAAGAACTTTTCTATATAACCGAGCGAACAGCTCTCTCTCTATATTCCAAGCAGTTGATATACCTGATGACACGGCTTGGAACAGAGGATTGCTTAACGCGTTTGCATAGACAAATCTCTTAAAATCATCCGCTATACCCTGCGGTATAAATTCTAAGGCATCATGTTCAATACCCATAGCTATTTTAAAATTTTTCTTTGCAGGCATTATTAATCCCTTAAAAAAATAAGCCGCGCCTAAATTAAAATAGGTTTCCGCATTATAAGAATGACATCGCAAACCAGCATTAAGGATATTAATAGCGCTATCATAATCCTTTAAAAGTAAATACGTTTGCGCGACTCGATTGCGGGCATATGTATTATCGGATTCAATTTTAATAATCTCTAATCCCGCTGTTATGATCTTAGACAGCCTCTGGGCATGAGTTATTTTAAGCTGAGGTTGATCCGATCGAGTAATTCTTTCTAACGGCCTCTCTTTAAAAAAGCTTAAAAGAGAACCACAAGTTCCGTTATAAAAACCTCTACCAACGGCCTTCCAATCATGGGCTAACACACTATAGGCAGGAAAAACAGATACTAAATGATTAAACTCTTGCCTAATATTTCTAAATTGAGAAAGTAATTCTTTTTGTATATCAGGAAGTAACGGCTCAAAAAACCATAAAATTTCTGTTTTTAAAGAAGAATCCCTGTATAGGCCTTGTTTATCCGCTGGATCGAAATAGGCGATACTTGTTGGATAAACCATTTTCTTCAGCTTACTGGACAAAATACAGTTTCCATTTTCAGGATTACAAACAACTAAAAGAACCTTATCAAATCCCATTTCTCCGCTATACATTTGTAAAACCTGCCGCATGCTTTTGCCTTCTTTTAAAGAATAAAGCTCGCCATTTTTTGTAAAACCATGCATCAATAAAACAGGGCCATCCCAGATAAAATATTTACCCCGGGCAAGAGAAATAACATAGGCCTGCTGCCTCCGCCAAAACCTCAACGCATCTTCTTTATGACGCGGCATGACAAAATGTTTTAGGTTATAATTAGGATGCGTAACAATTTCAAACGCGAGATTATTAAATTGTTTAACTATTTCACTAAGTTTTTCAAAAAGAGCCGGGCTGGATACTGTAGTTATTGAAGAAGAAATATTAAGATAAACTACCGGCGAATTGGATAAAATAGAACCGTCCCCTTTATTACTTGATATAGATGAACTTTGATTTTTCTTATCTATGATTAAGGACTGATTCGGATCCTGGTTAATTGGATATTTTTCTAATTTAATTGTCTTTACCTCAATCTCTGTGTTAAGAGGATTCATTCCTTGTCCTATTGGATATTCCTTTACCTCCTGGCTTTCTGGTGCAATATTTATAAGCTCTATAGGCCCTCCAAATGCTATTGCCAGGCCATTGAAATACTTACCATCAGGCGGCAGGCCAAATTTATCAAGTGGGATAGGACCTGACAAATCAGATATCACATAACTTGTAGTAGAGACCTCTCTTGGTTTTGCGCCCGGTAAAGCAGTGCCAGAAATACACAATGCGGCTGCTAAACGCCTCGATCCTTTTAATAACTTCGCCTCTATAACTAACTGGCCAAACGCTGAAAAGTTTATACCTACATCTTTAGGGAAAAATATGAATAAAACTGCTGGTATACCACTGCGGGGATTGGCGTAATTTATAAGGATTATATACTGCTCGCCTTCTTTATTAACGCTTTCAATCACTGTTTTACCGATATGCGCCATAGATGCTCTTTCAAGAAGCGAGCCATCTTTTACAAGATATAGAGCTGAAGGGTCTGTATTTTTAAACCTCGGGAAAGAAGAAGGCGGGTTAGAACAACCATAACAATACATACAAAACACACCTGCCAATAAACTTACTGCTATCGGCTTGATATAGCGCGTAAATTTAGGCCCGGCGCGGCACATACCCGATGAAACAGCGAATTCGATGAATAAAGAAGGATAAGTTAAAAATAAAAGCGCAACCTGCTTTTCTATAGTTTTAATAACGCGGGGATGAAAACAAGAAGAGCTAAGTAAAATAGAACCGTCCCCTTTATTTGCTGCATTGTGTGGCAGGGAAACGTCCCCTATCTGGACTTCACCGGGCAGTTTAGAAGAAATTTCCTTCGGTACCAATATTTCAGTTGGACAGCCGTTATAAGTGAATGGCTTTACTTCATACTTCATATACAAATACTCTTCACCTATAATAGCTCCCCACTGATCAGGTATCCGCACTTTATAATAATAATGCTTATTTTTTATTATAAATTCTCCGCGTTTCTCAATACACCACCAAATAATTTTCTCTTTCTCTATCGGTTCATTAAACATACTCAATACCGTGCTATTCTTTAACAACTCTTCAAAAACATAACCCCATATGTGAATTGGATTATCGAAACCAGCGTTCCAAGCAACAGGTGAAAAAGGAACAAAGAAAAGATAATTAAACGGCACATAAGAACCTTCATGCCAAAATATAACCCTTGGTCCCGCGTAAGGATAAATTGTCACACGTTTAGATGAACGGTTTTGAAAAATAATTATACGGAATAAGTCTTCTGAATAGCTATCTTGAATATATGTTATTTTATGATTAAATACCATATGTTTGATTTTTGTACCATCGGGATAACTCCACACATAATTATTGCCTTGAACCTGCTCAAGCGCTTTATGGCAAGAGTTGGCTATATCCGCAGGAGTGTATCGCAGAGGAAAAAATGTTTTGATTCCCTGCAATAGTGGATAAAAACTATGCCCATTTTGCGCATGCTCATTAATCAGAACTTCTTTATTTGCCTTAAAAACAGGATTTTTAACTTTTGTTGAATCCAAATAAACCATAAACCACTGCAGATACTTATTACAACCTTTATCAACTGTCCACCCACGGTCTTTAATAATTGCTATTTTTTCATTGCAAAAATTACATATCTGCTCCTCATTACCTTGCGCGGCCAGCCTCAACGCCTCAACTATCCATAATTTACAAAACGACCTATGCTGCTTATGCTGCGGGATATTAGCCTTTTTCATTTCTTTAATAACTTCTTGAGCTTCAATATATCTGCCAGCAGCAAGCAAAATCCTAAACTTGTTACTCAAATAAATTTCCTTCTCTTTTGGATTTTCGCAGAATTCCAAAGATGCTTCAATATAAGATAATGCCTCTTGGAAATCTCCCTCCCAATAATACATCCAATCCAAAAGAGAATATGCGGCTGTCAAACAAGAATAGCTGCTAAATTCACATTTAATAACTTCATCACCTATTTGCTTAGCTTTGGGATACATACCCAAAACAAAATATTTCTTCATAAGCCTCTGTAAAGTTGCCGGATTTACGTGTCTACTTCTTTTTAACTCTACTTGTAATAGTTTTACTTGATTTAGATAAGATTCCTTCCATTGTTGAAAACTATCTTTACCACTCAGCTGTTGTTTTTTGGGCCTTTTACTACTCTCCTCAACTTTTTCCCATAATTTTCGTTCTCTCAACCCACGCATTTTAGACTGTCTATCATAATACCTGCTTACAGGCGAGCTATTCCTTGCCGTATAGCGATCACTACTAAAATTAAGAAGGGCAGAGGAACTTAAAAATCCTTTACTTCCCAATTTCTCATTAAAAAACTCCGTTGCAAAATCACACATAGTATAAAAAATTTCTTTATTCTCTTCTATTTTAAGATTATTAAAAATTCTTGATGTTAAATTCATCTGGGGATTAAAAAATAATGCGTAAATAAAGGCGATAATTGGCTCTATGTTAACACACTCATTTACCCCCAAACCTTCTATCAGCATTAATATGTTAGCTATAGCCAAATTAAAATATATTTCAGAAAGGTCACTACATAATTGGGAAGATTGTTCTAAATTATTATTGCCTATTAAAACCCCTTTTATTAATACCGCGCTTCGCTCAAAAAGAGATACCGCCTGTTTATATTCCCCCTGATCAAGAGATATTATTGCTTTAACAAAATTAATCCCTGCTTCTACATTAATATGATTCGGCTGTATACATTGAATCCTTCTATAGTATTCAAGCGCTCTATTCTTTTGTCCTGACTTAAAATATAAAACAGCCATAAGGTATAACGCGTCAACACAATCGGCTTGCTTGCGTAAAATATTTTCTAAAATATTAACCGCTTTAAGAACATCATTCTTATCAACATATGCCTTAGCCTGCTTAAGCAACTCTTCTCTTCCTTGCACAGAAGAAGATGTATATACTGCCTTTCGCGGCAAACAAAGCCTGCCTTTGCGCAGATAAGTATAGAAATCGCTTAGATTGTATCCAGAAATCCTTCCGGCCTTCTTATATATCATACAGATTAAGGTATAAGTAAGCTTAGGGTGTTTAAACATCCATTCATTTAATTGGGTTAAACACCCTAACCCTAGATATGGTAAATATTGCTGCCAAAGAGAGATTTCTATTAATGCCTGATTAATAACAGCCTTGTATATAACGCTATCTTCTGGATAATTCAAAGCGGCTCTATAGTATATATCTGAATCAATATATATTACCGGTATGCCGTAAGTATTGCCAAAACCTATATGATAGGGGAATCCCGTGCGCCTAAACAAGTTACTGGTAGGAATAACTGGAAGGAAATAAGGCAGGCCAAAATTAGAGCCGTCTGCCTCGGGGAATTTATGAAGCCTTGCCAAACGCTGTTTTCTGGTTTCAACCTGCATACCAACACTATCTTTAACAACAATATCTTTATCTATCCCCTCTCTAATTACTTTATTTACCCTGCCATTCGATAATAATTCCTTGCCTGTTGAAGTTAATCTGACTATTCCTTCAAATATTTTATCCGCGGCCTCTGCTACTGTCAGATTATCCGTAGATAAAACTACAGTATCTCCTGCTGTGGGAACTAATTCATATTCCTTTTCTTCTAAGCCATTAATAGCTTTAAAAACCTCTTCCAGCCTTTGTTTTTTCACCGGGTATTCAGAAGTTAACACCAGATTAATTCTTGCCTCTTTGCAGGGCTTACTATCCCGCATAACCACGCCGTTAAATTCACCTAAAAATTCCGGCTGGCTAATAATGCTATAAAGCTGCCGATAAATAAAATCACCGTAAGATAAACTAAATTGTTTAAACCGGCCGTATTGCCGGGAATCATCCCTGATAGAATGTTCTATTCTAACCCGCAGGGAAATGCCTTTTTCATCAAGCTCATAAATAGTATCAAATCCATTTATAGAAATTGGTTCCATGCCTTTGCCAAACCTAATCCGCCTTTTAAAGAATTCTCTTAAATAGCCTTCTATCTCTGCTTTATCTTTGCTAAAACATCGCTCGGGACGCTCCCGCATAAGATAATAATACAAGATCTCCTCAATAAAATTTTTATTGATATAGCGGTATCCTAACATCGCGGCAATAAGCCGCATATTGACTCTTCTTCCTGAAGCGTAAGGGCCAGAAAATACAATCAAATGTTTATCCTGAGTACGATAAGAAACAAACGGCAATACTGCACAAGTGGCGTTCATCGGCATCTCAATAGTAAAGGTTGTGCTCCGCCAGTCACTTATAACCCTAACCCTGCCGCCAGTAGCATCAAGGTCTTGTTTAAGAGATGCTAAACCAATACCATATCCGCTGGCTCCGATTCCTTCTACTCTTTCATAAGGCAAAAAGATCGTACCCCTTTGTTCAGGAGAGATATAACTGCCGTAATTAATTACTTTGGTTTCCAGCATATTTCCATCAACAACACTAACTTTAATAACAATTCCTTCTTTTTGACCGCCATATTTACCGGCATTAAATCCCAATTCATAGAGATGAGTCCAGTAAATCCCTCTATACATATACACCTTTTCACCAGGCACATTTTCAGAGATGCAGACTGTAATTTTCATTTTTGGGTATTTCTTTTTAAGCTTATCTTTAACCTGCTCAACTACTTTTCTAATATCCGTAGGCGCCATAAAGTTTCCTAACCAAACACTAAAATGCTTCTCTGTATATGATATTATTATATCCGCTACCTGCATAATTTCCTGAATAGAGTTATAGTTTCTATCTCCTTCAGTAAAGTCTTGTAAACACCTCTCCAGGCCATTTCTTGCTTCACTGAATCCTTGAAAAGCACTTCTTAAGTTTTGTAAATGTTCTGTAGTTAATACCTTAGTTAATGCTCCAATAGAAAGGTATTCTTTTAAAATATTAGTTACTGATGCCATTGCTTCTTTAAATCTTATAAATTCAACCCGCTGATATTTTGATTTAGATAAAGAATAGATAGGATAATTCAACCCCACAAGATTATTATTTAAATCATGCGCTATTGTAGCAAAACGGTCTAACCTCCCGACACCAGAGGAAACAACCGCCCCGGGTAAATTAATAAGACCTCCCACATTATCTATAGGGGAACTAAGAACCGGCAATTCCGCAGATCTTCTAAAGAACACACCACTCTCAATCTGCTGATACTGCTTAAGATTAAGACAGACAAAAACATCTCCTAATACAATATCTGCGTTTATTTGCTTCGCAACAGCCTCTCTTACCGAATCTCTTAAATATGGGGCAACCCATCGGTACGCCAAAACATCATACTCAGTTCTGCCAATATCTGCACGGTCTCGGTCATCCCCTAAAACTGCAACATGAGTTATAACTTCAAATTGCTTTGGCAAATCAATCAACACCTCTTCTTTTAATATCTTTAAAATATGCGCCCATATATCCCATGCCTCAAGAATAATCTTCCACTTATTGATATCCTCTTCTGCCTTTTTCAAGGCATCTATGAGCATCTCTGCTAACTCTAAAAGGTCCCATCCTTTCGACGGGCCGATACTGCCGATTTTCATTGTCTTGTCTTGTTTTTTCCTCTCAACCAAAACAGGCATATATTTTTTCATCAACTCCATATGTTTAGGATAACGATAGAAATCAGTATCTACACTGCTGATAAGTATATTGCCTTCCCCTCTAAGATATCGGGCTGCGTTTATTTGAAGGAGGCTTTCATCAGATAATAGCCTGGCTATCAATTGTTGGAACTCGGAAGAATTTTTATTTTTAAGCTTAGCAATGTATCGTGTCATATCAGTTATTTTTACACCCTGAAATAACCAGCCCGCTATCTCGATAAGATTTTCACATAAAGGATATTCATAAGCCCAGCCGATATATTTAAAAAAATCCAACGTACTAAGACATCTCTGTCTGTCAGCGTTATCTATAGATGAAGAAAGAAACCGAGCACATAATTCTAAATAAACCATCCTGGCCACATCCCTGGGTTTTAAATCATCAGTTTTTATTTTAAAAGTATTCTTAGTATCTGGATACATCTCTGCCTCAAAAACAGCTCCCTGTCCATCAGGCTCTTTCAATTCTCTGCAAATCGCCTCAAGGCGTGATTTTCTGGTTAGATACTCAGCCGATAACACAAAATTAATACTGGCTTTAGGCCAAGGCAGCATATCGCAAATAACCATTCCTCTAAAACCCTCACAATAGTTAACATTCTTAATAAACATTTCACGCACCAAGCTATTCACTCCCTTTATATTCATAAACTTATCAAATGATTCCTCTTGTCTACGGCATTTTTGCTTGATTATTGTACGCAGAGAAAACTTATGCCGTAAATCTTTAGGGGTAGTATCTATTCCATTTATCTGCAGAGGTTCCTGATTAAAATCAATCCTGCTTTCCTCAAAAAAGCCTCTTACATATTCACAGATAGCCTGTTTATCTTCTAAAGCAGCATCTATGGTCTCTTCAGTATAATAATAGAATAATATCTGTTTTAAAAATAGCGCGTTAAAATATCTATATCCCAACCATCCGGCAGTAACACGCGAAACTACTTTTTTAAAAGTCCCTTCCAGTCCGGAAAATACAATAACTAAATCTTCAGGGGTATGCGAAAAGAATAAAGGTAAATCCTGATTCTTTCCATTTACCGGAAGATTAAACTTAAAAGTATTGCTTCCTAAAGCCTCATTACTCTCAAACTCTACTCTGCCAGCCACTGCAGTGATATCTTTTGAAAAAGAAGCTAATCCTATTCCTTTACCTTCAATATCGATAGTCTCAGGTCCCCGTTTCCCCCATGAAAATAAACTAGCCTGCTGATGAATATTTACAGTTTTACCAAAACTTGTTACAGTGCATTCAAGCTCATTGCCTTCCACAAGCCTGATATTCAATATAATCTTTTTCTTATCACCATATTTAAGCGCGTTATAACACAGCTCCCTGCAATAAGTAATTAAATACTCCGAATATGTCCATATATAACCCTTGGGAATCTCTGAGGAAATATCCAAAACAAATTCTGTATCCGGATATGAACTTTTAAACATCTTTATTATTCCTATGGCTACTTGCCTGATATCTGAAGGAGCCATAGTATGGCCAAGCCATATGTATGAAAGCTGGTCTATCTGTTCTTCTGCAAGTCCTATACTAAAAATGATTATATCTAAGTTATTACGAATCTTTTTAAGTATTTCCCTAAACCCCTTAAGTATTAATGAGTCTGACCGCATCATCTCAATATTTTCGGATGTTGTAGTTAAATCCAATTTAAAATGCCTATTAATAAACTCTGTTATCGTTACTTCTAAATCTTCAAGGCCTTCTTTTAATCCCATCTTTATTAAAAAAGCGGCTTGAACGATAACACCAATACTATTCTTAAGATCATGTAATTTCTGTTCTAAGGGGGAATACTTGTCTAAAGGGGATGAACTAAAAGAAGCTTTATAACGAAGCACTTGCGACTTATTATATTGCGGTGATTTATTTGACAGGGAAACGTCCTCTAAGAGAAAAGCGCTGCTTATTGCGGAGCTGACGGTTTCTTTTATTTTACCAGAGGAATTATTTATTTCTTTTAGCAACTGCGAAAATTTTTTACTGTCTAAACAGCACTGAATAATATCTGGATTTTGCATTACCCGCTGTATTTCAAACAATTGATATGCTCCGCTGTCTACAAATGCCTTTGCTAACTGATTACAGTTGGCCCTGCTAATTTTGTTACCGTCTCTCTGGCTATATAACAGTAAACTCAAGGCTGATTCTATACTTTCCATCTGGTTGATAATTTCTCCGGCTGAATATTTCGGGTCTGTTTCACTGACTAAACCTAATAAAACCGCTCCCAGAGGACCGCGTAAATCTGAATTAATATCCTGCCACGAGACTGTGGATAAATACCCCGATAAAACATCCAATTCACTCCTGGGTTTTTCCTTAGCCGGTTTTTCCGGTTTCTTGGATTCTGTCTTAAGTATTTTTTTATCTTTTTTACTACCAACACCTTCTAATTCCTCTGATGAATAATCTTTTGTTTCTTCTTTTTCTTTATTTCTTTCTTTTCTCCTCATAGCCCGTTCTCTACCCGGCTTAACAAATTCCTGACCCACATCTGCACCTAACATTCCCCCTTCCTGC
>JBDRLG010000007.1:0-15879 GCA_043813255.1 Candidatus Omnitrophota bacterium | reverse complement strand
AATGCCTTAAATTTGTCATTCTGCGGCTCGCCTCGCGGCGAAGCCGAGGGCTTGACCGCAGAATCTATAAATGGTTTATCGACGATAATAGATCCTGCGCTTTCGCGCAGGATGACAGCAATGGAGTTTTGCAACAGCCTCTTCAGCGATAAACTAACTATTTGCTTCATTCAATCGCTCCTTTCCGATAATGAAATCCCCCCCTTCCCCCCCTTTTTCAAAGTGGGGAAAAAGATTGTCTGTATCAGGCTGGCCATCTGGTTCAACTCCCTTCGCAATTAAATATCCTCTTGCCCGTTCTGCCAGTTTATATCTGGAAACAATTTCCCAAAATGCTTTACTGTGATTCGGCTCTATCAAATGCGCCATTTCATGCACAATAACATAATCACGCACCCAATCAGGCATTTGCGCTATACGGTGCGATATGCGTATTTTTTTAGCCGTGAAGTCGCAGCAGCCATATTTATAATTCTGATTAGTAACATATTCTATTGAAGATATATATATCTTGCCGCCGAAGTATTTATTATTTATAGCCTTAGCAATTTCATCAAGAGATTTCCCCTTGTTTAATTTATCTTTTAATATATTCCGGAAAATTTTTTTCTTAAATGAATCTATTACCTCTTCAAGGCGCCCCGCGGAAATATTCTCCGGCACATACACATGCATCACATTATCAATTAACCTCGCGCTTGCCGTCCTGCGCCTTCTTCTGCTGCGGTTTATTTTTATATCAGTAATCATTTAGATTAATTTGTATCACTACTATGTTAAATTTTGCCTGTTTTTATAATCTCAAATCATACAACTTATTGTTAAACAATAAGTTGTAAATATTTTATCCTTTGACACTGATTACACTGATTTTTAAATCGATTACACAGATTGTCTCCTCGATAACACATCTGTGTAATCTGCCTTTTAATCTGTGTAATCGCTATTTTAACAAAGTCGTGAATGATACGCTACTTAAAAAAAATATCTTTTATCCCGCCGATAATATCATTTATGCTTGTTGCCGGCTTAAACTTATATTTGGGAGAATCCAATGTGCCGGTTATTTTTACTTCCGTGAATTTTCCCGCTGTGCCTATTACCATCGCAGCGATGTCTTTAACCGCTCCCTTTAATTGCACAAGCTGAGAAAGCTGAACATTTAAAATGGCGTCTATTGATTTATCAAATCCTATCGTTGCTTTGCCTGTAATATCGCATAAATTACTATTTAATTCAAGATTATCAGTAAAAATATGTTTATCCTTAATATTAAAATCACAGCCTGCCCGTTTAAAAACCACATTGGTAAAATCACTCATAAAAATCAAAGAACCCACGCCTTTTAATAAATCCAGCTGCCAAAGCTTGCCATCACTGATAAGAATATTTCCCGCGCCGGTTAAATTAAAAAACTCAAGGATATTAGCGTTAAAACCCGCGGTGCCGGAAACTGTGCCAGAAATATCTTTATCTTTTAAGGCTGTATCCATTTTTAGCTTTTCTATTTTTACTCCTTGAATAGTAATATCCCCTTCAAACGGATATTTCGGAGAATCAAGGTTGATTTTAGCCGTGGCGTCTAAAGCGCCGTCATAAAGAGATAAATGCATCCGGCTGAACTCTGCCAAATAATCCTTCTGAGTATAATCTAAAATAAAATCTCCTGTTTTTAATCCGAACACGGATAATTTATCTGCCGAAAAAACGGCTTTAATATTACATGATTTAAAATCTTTTATATTTCCGCTGGCGCTAGCATCAACATGCACTGGCCCTGAAATTTTTATTTCCGGAACTTTGACGTTAAATTCCTTCATTGCTTTACTGAGATTGTTTAATTCAATGTCCATATCCGCTTTAATATCCGCGTCCAAACCGGGACTATCCGCAAGATTAAAATTCCCTGCCGCGGAAAAACTGGAATCTATGTATTTTCCCGAAAGGTTATCCACCTTTATTATTTTCCCGTTAACCGCTAAACTGGCATCAAGCTGTCCATCCAGTGAAGACAACTGAGCTGATATTCGCGGAGAAGCAAAGTCCGTTAGTTTTCCCAAACTGCTGTAATCTGTATTTAAATATTTGAAATTAAAATTCTCCCAATTTAATCCATCCGTGTCAAATTTAATATCCGCGCTTAAATCATTTATTGCTTCCATAAACTGGCTGCCTGAAAATTTACAGTTGTTAATAATTATACTACCGGAATAATCCGGCTTTTTATCCTGGCTTATGAAAAACACATAATTAACCTTCAAGACTGAATCAAGGACAGCTGAAAGGTTATTTTTTGATAGCTTAAGTTTCTTAGTTAAAGCATTAAGGTTAATATTTAAGTTTTTATCTTTAAGGCTTAATTCTATTAAACCGTCTATCTGCCCTTCTAAGGCTTCCACCGCGGCATTATGATAATAAGCTGAATAATCTTTAGGCGATAAATCTTTAAGCGAAATTTTAGATAAAAGTTGTTTTTCTATAATATTATACTCCCCTGTAATGGTAACCGCCGCTGGAGGATGGGAAATAATATTTAAACCAGCGTTAAATTTTACTTTAGCAGGCAGGGATAGATTCATCTTTAAATCAAGATTATCAATATTTTTGGTGAATACCGGAGAGATAGTATTGTCTTTGAAATTAATCCTGCCGTCAATAACCTGTATTGTATAAATAAATACTTTGAAACCGTTATCTTTATTATCAGAAGAAGATTTCTCTGTGGATACAGGAAAAGACTTGGCTAAATTAAATGTACCATCGGAATTTCTTTGCGCGAATATTTCAGGAGATTTCAGGGTTATAGAAGGGATAATTATATTTTTCTTAAAAACCGGCCAGATAAGGAAACCACAAACGGCTTCTTTTAATTTTAATATTTCATTTCCCTTGTCATATACGGATACGCCTCTTAAAACAAGGCCTTTAAAAATATTAAACTGTAATGAATCAATTTTTGCTTTTTTTTGGGTAGATTTTTCAATCCCCTCAATAAGCAGGTTCTTTACTTTGACGGGTAAAATGACATAGTTCAGGTAAATTATTCCGGTAAAAACTATAAAAATAAGCGCGGCAATCGTAATAAATATTTTTTTCTTCATATCCAGCCATTTTAAGTTTAAAATTAGTATATATTAAACCTCTTTAATCCTATTCAATAACTCTCTTTCGCTTTCCGCGTCAACCGGAAAAACTGCGGAATTAAAACTAAATTTAATATCCGCGAATAATTTATTTTTATTCCGATAATCTGTTAATCCTTGTTCTACCCTCTCTATTACTGCTAAAGCTCCTTGTTTACCGCAATTGTTTAATATTAAAAAAAAGTTTCCCCTGTCTCTTAAAACAATATCCTTTTCCCTGCGTAACTTTCCTTTTACAATATTTCCTATTTCGTTAAGAACTGGTTCTATGCCTAATTTTTTATTTTTTAATTTCGCGGATAGATCAACAAAACCTTGCATAGAAACAGCAATTAAAGACACCTCTAAACCATGGTTCCTTGCTTCTTCTATTCTATGAGAAAGGGATTCTTTAATTACAGCTTCAATCGAATATTTAGGGATAGTAAAAATAAATTTTGACCCTTTGCCTAATTCACTTTCAACCCAAACCCTGCCATTATGCATTTCTACAAGGCCTTTGACAATAGAAAGGCCAAGGCCTGTGCCTTTTTCCCGGGATGGCTGTATTAATTTCCCCTGTTTAAATTTAGTAAAAATCTTTTCTTTATCTTCTCGTGAAATCCCTATACCGGTATCTTCTACAGCGCATTCTATTTCTTTATCTTTATCCTGAACTGACAGCTTAATCCGGCCTTTTTCCGTAAATTTTACCGCGTTTGACACTAAATTGGTAAAAATATGGCTTATCTTATCTTTATCCGCGTAAACAGAAACCGGTTCCTGCGGCAGGCTGGTTATTAATTTTAATTTTTTGTCTTTTGCTTTTTTTTCAAAATAAGAAGCTGTATCTTTCATCAGGCTGCTTATATCTATAAAATCTCTGTTTAGCTCTACTTTTCTGGCTTCTATTTTAGAAATATCAAGCAGATCATTTACAAAACGCGACAGCCTGTCTATATTCTCCCGCGCCACAATAAGCACCTGCTCCTGCCTTGAATTAACCTCTCCCGGAATCTCATCCAAAATAAGATTAATGCTTTCTTTAATAATAGCCAAAGGCGTCCTTAATTCATGCGAAGCTATCCTTAAAAATTCATTTTTAAGGTTATCCAGAATTTTGCGTTCAATCGCGTAACGAATAGCACGGTTAAGCAAATAACTGTCAAATTTACCTTTAATAAGATAATCCTGCGCGCCTTTCTTTACTGCCTCCATAGCCAAATCCTCATCATCAACTATACTCATTATCACTATAGGAACTTCAGGGACTTCGGCATATACTCGCTGGAATGTATCCAAGCCTCTGGAATCCGGCAGGTTCAAATCCAATAACACCAGACCAAATTCCTCTTTATCTATAATTTTTAAAACCTCCTGCAATAACTCCACGTGGGTTATTTCAAATGAAGCCGGAACTTCCTGCTCAAGTAAATCCCTGATTAAACGCACATCTCCGGGATTATCTTCTACTAATAGGATTCTTATGTTTTTTTCTCTCATTTTTATGAACAGGCTGGCAGTTTGGCTAAAGTTAACCAGAAATTTTCTATACTCAACACTACTTTAATAAACTGTATAAGCTCAGGAGGTTTGCTAATATAACAATTAGCATAATGATAATATGTTTTATTGATATCGTCTTCTGCTTCAGAACTTGTCAATACTATAACTGGTATAATTCTTAATTTATCATCTTTTTTTATCTCAGTAAGAACTTCCCTGCCGTCTTTTTTAGGTAAGTTTAAATCCAGGATAATCAGGCACACAGAAGGGCTCTGGGCGTATTTGCCTTGTTTGCGCAAAAAAGCCATTGCCTCAACCCCGTCTTCCACTACAAACAACTGCTTTAATACAGCGCTTTCTTTTAAAGCTTCTCTTATCAACCGGACATCCCCGGGGTTATCTTCAACCAAAAGAATAGTTATATTTTTATTTTGCTCGGCCATGTTATTGTTATACCTTCCTTTAGCGGGATTGTAAAGAAAAAATTAGAGCCTTTTCGCGGCTCAGACTCTACCCAGATTTTTCCGTTATGCCGCTCAACAATGCGTTTACAAACTGCCAGCCCAATACCCGTGCCCTGATATTCCCTGCGCGGATGCAAACGTTGAAAAATCTGAAATATCCGGATAAAATACATCGGCTCTATGCCAATACCATTATCTTTTACAGAAAAAACCCAATTAGAATTATCTCCTTGGCAGGAAATATGAATACGCGGCGCCTCTTTACCTCGGAATTTAATGGCATTATCAATTAAATTCTGGAATAATTGCACTAATTGCGTATGGTCCGCCATAACTATAGGTAATTGATCATGACTAATAAGCGCGCTATTTTCTTCTATTACCAGTTTTAAATTTATTACCGCCTGATTTAATACCTCTTCGCAGTCTACCTGCTTGAATTTTTCTATATGCGTGCCTACTCTCGAATAAATCAACAGATCATCAATAAGATTGCGTATATTTATCGCCCCGTCAGTGGCGTAGCCGATAAACTCATCAGCATCTTTACCCAGCCTTCCTTTATAATTCTTTTCAATTAACTGCAAATAGCTGGTAATCATGCGCAGAGGCTCTCTTAAATCATGCGAAGCGACATAGGCAAACTGCTCAAGGTCTTTATTTGAACGCTCCAAATCCAACGCGTATTTTTCTAATTCTTCCTGTTTCTGTTTTATGCTGTCAATCATGCTGTTAAAAGTATCGCCTAACTCCTGAAGTTCGTCTTTAGTATTAAGATACACTCTTTGGGAAAAATCGCCTTCCTTTATTTTTAGCGCCATATTATGCAGTTCTTCTACGGGCTTTACGAACATACTGCTAAAAATATATTCTAACGGGAACGCTACAATTAAAAGTAGAATAATAATCACTATAGTCTGTAAAAATAACGCCCCTGAAACAGGAGCGAATACTTCTTTTGATTCCTGGCTGATAAATACTGTCCAGATTGCTCCTGTTTCAGAAAGAAGTTTTTCTTTTACCTCGGCGTAGGCGACAAACATTTTTTCTTTATGATACGGAAAAAACAAAATCGCGGTTTTTGTCCTGCTGTTTAATAATTTTTTATAATTCTCCTCACTGCAATATTTAACTGTAAGCGGCTTAATCCCCTGATGAAAAATAATGTAGCCGTCTTTATTCACAACCGCTATATGCCCTGTGTTTTTTATCCTAAGCTCTCCCACTATTGAAAAAAAAGTATCCAGCCCATAAGCAAAACGGCTAATACCTATAATATTATTATTATCATCGCGCATAGGCAAAGAAATAAACATATTCCAAGTATCGTTTTCTTTATCATAAACCATGTCTTGCAGGTAAACGCTGCCTTTGCCTTCATTAAATGCCTTTTTCCACCACAATTCATCCCTAAAATATAATTTTCCTTGCCCACATGAACAAGCGGCTAAACCCCCGTACTTATCTGTTATAATAATCTGCGTTATATGAGATTCTTTCTTTACCAGTCTCTTTAATCTCTTATTTAATTTACTATCAATTAAAAAATCACCATTTAAACCCGTTTTTTCCTGCCCGGATTGCCATTGTTTTTCTAAATCTTTTAAATATACATAAATCTCTTCAGGCCGCATATTCTGGTATCTTTCATTCTTCTTAACAATATCTTGTTTCCAATATATGCTGTCGGTATATGATTCGATCTGATTTACATAATCATCAATGGTTTTCGCTGTATATTCAGCAACTATTAACGCCATTTTCCTGTGATTCTCAGCCACGGAATTCTTTAACAAACTGGAGCTTTGAAAGAAGTTCAAAAATGAGGTAATAAATACAATAACCAGAGTAATTAAATAAATCAGTATTATATTCTTGCGCCTTATGCCGCCTTTAAAGAATCTTTTGTTTTTATCCATATTAAGCCTGCTCTGTTTTTAGCTGGGGGATTGTAAAATAAAAAGTTGACCCTTTATCCGGTTCAGAGACCATCCAGATTTTCCCTCCAAGGCGCTCTACAATTTTTTTGCAAACTGCCAGCCCGATACCTGTGCCCTGATAATCTTTGCGCGAATGCAGTGTTTGAAAAATCTGGAATATCCGGCTGGTATATTCGGCTTCTATCCCAATCCCGTTATCTTTTACCGAAAACAACCAGTTATCCTTATCTTTCTGCGCCGAGATATGCACTCGCGGGGCTTCCTGTCCGCGAAACTTAATGGCATTATCAATTAAATTCTGGAATAATTGCACCAACTGCATCCTCTCTGCCATTACCACGGGCAGTTTTTCACAGGTAAGCACTGCCTTGTTCTCTTCTATTTTTAGCTTTAAATTTACCAGTACTTCTTCAATTATATCTTCACAGTCAACCGGATTAAATTCTTTTGCCTGTGTGCCTGCCCGCGAATAAACCAATAAGTCGTTAATAAGATTATACATGCGCTTGGCTCCATCTATGGCAAAAGAGATAAATTCATCCCCTTCTTTATCCAGCCTGTCTTTATATTTTTTTTCAATCAACTGTAAGTAACTGGTAATCATGCGTAAAGGCTCTCTTAAATCATGCGAGGCGACATAAGCAAACTGCTCAAGGTCTTTATTTGAACGCTCTAAATCCAACGCATACCTTTCAATCTGCGTTTTTGTCTCCTGCAAATCAGCTAACATATTCAAAGTTGCCTCTTGCGCCTGGCCTAAATCTTTTGTCCTTTGCTCTACTTTTTTTTCCAGAGTCCCTGCCCATTCCTGCAGTTGGTTTGTTTGCTGTTTTAAAACAATAAGCATATTATTAAAGGCATCCGCTAAATCGCCTATTTCATCATTTGTTTTTATATCCACTCTCTGATCCAAATCACCTTCCTTTACTTTTAACGCCGTATTATGCAGTGTTTGTATTGGTTTTATGAAAATCCCTCCGAAGAAAAAACCCAAAGGGACCATTATAATCATTAATAAAATAACCACTGCCAGCATAATCCAGGTTAATTTATATATAGGGGAGTATACTTCTTTTGTATCCATGCTTAAAAAAACATACCAGTTTAATCCCTGTTTCATAAGCAAAGCATTATTTATTCCGGCAATAGCCACAAACCTGTTTTGCTGGTGGTGTTTAACATAAAACACACTCCAATTTATATTTCCTTTTAATAATCTTTTATAATTCTCTTCAGGGCTATATTTATCTAGTAACAATCCTACATCAGGATGATATAAAATATTGCCATTTTCATCAATTACTACCGCGTGCCCTGTTTTGCCTACTCTGAATTTATTCAGAGGAAAAAACAGTTCTTCAACACTAATCTTAGACCTGCTAAACCCCAATAAATTGCCTGACGCGTCTTTAATAGGCATAATAAAACGAAAAAATATCCCCTGCCCCATCTGATCAATAAACCTCTCTCCGATAAAAATATTTCCTTTGCCTCCATGAACAACCTTTTTCCACCAAATTTTGCCCGCGTAATAATAATTTTCTGTTTGTTTTGAGCTGGAAGCAACCAATCCGCCGAATTTATCTACTATTATTATTTCTACTATATCCTGCTGTTCTTGCATCAAATTCTTCAAGTTAGCATTTAACTCCATATTCAGATATTCTTCATTCAGCGTTTCTTCTGGTTTTATCTCCTGCCATTTTTCTTCCATGCTTTTAAGATACTCAGCGATTTGTTGATTATTCATCCCTTCGTATTTTAAATTGTTTTTAGCGAGTGCTTCACTGACATAAGGATCTCTGGCATTGTTTTCTATATCCATAATATTATGATTTATTATTTCATCAATAGAGAAGGCTAATAATTCCGCCATCTTGGCATGGTCTTCTCCTACGGTATTACGCAGTAAAGACGTCCCCCACCAATACCACAACCCCATACCGATAAGCATAACTATTAATACTACTGAGCATATTAACAGTGTAATTTCATATTTTATGCTTCTTTTGTTTTTTTTGAATATTTTCATTTTTTTATAATTTCCTGCTCCAATTCCCTGATTTTCTTTTTTAATTCAATCATCCTAAGTTCCCTGCCTACAGCGGATTTATTGAATTTTTCCAGCCTTTTTATTTTATTAACAAGCTCCTGTTCCAGTTTTTTGCGCGAAGTAATATCTATGCAAGATTCTATCATCTGGACTACATTGCCCTTATCGTCAAAAATAGGGAAGGCGTGGATTTCTATATTTACAGGGTTATTTTGGCTGTCATAATGCACATGCTCTACAACTACGGGTTTTTTAGTCTTGATTATTTCTTTGATAGGGCATATATGCTGCGGCGCTTCACAAGGCTGGCTGGTCTTATGAACAAGCTGATAACACTTCATATCTCCTCTAAAACCTAACTGCTTAGAAATGCTATTGGCTATTTCAATTGTGTAATTTTTTATATCTATAACAAAAAAAGGATACGGGATAGCCTCTATTACTTCTTTCAGGAAACTCTGATGATTGTCAAACACTTTCTGTTCCCTCCGCTTATACCTATTCCTTTTTATTAACCGGCAAATTAATAATAACTGCTGTGCCTTGCTTAACTTTGCTGGCAATACCTATTTTGCCGTTATGCAGGTTTACTATCTGTAAACACACAGTAAGCCCTAAGCCGGTTCCTTTGGATTTAGTTGAAAAAAACGGTTCATATACTCTTTTCAAATCTTGTTTTTCTATGCCAGAGCCATTGTCTCTAATAATAAACTTAATCAGCTCTTTGCCATCAGGCCCTGCTTCTACATCTATCTTCCCGCCATTATCCGGTAAAGATTCAAATGCGTTATTTAAAATATTACTAAACAACTCTTTCAGTTGCAAAGAATCCGCCGCGATAAGATCATTATCTTTAATATTAATCTTCTTAACAACTATAACATTTTCTTTTTGGAATACTTTTTTAGCATTATTAACGCACTCTTTAAGGATATTAATAATATTTATTCTTTCATAGTTAGGCTTTTTTATACGGGAATAAAATAATAAATTATTAATAATCTGGTCGCTTTCTGATATTTTTGTTTCTATGTTAAGCAAATGTTTATCCAGCGATGAACCAGGGCCTTTTTTTCTGATATTGTAAGCGGCCATTTCTATGGCCGCCAGAGGGTTGCGCAATTCATGAGCTACTGTCGCGGCTAATGTGCCTAAATCAGAAAGCCTTTTGGCTTTACTCAATTCCATCTGGATATCAAACAGCTCTTTAGTCTTCTTATTAACCAGTTTTTCAAAAGTATCTTTATCCCTTTTTAATATCTCTTCGGCTTTTTTGCATTGGCTTATATCCCTGCCTGCGCTTAAACACGCCTGAATCCGGCCGTTTTCATCTTTTAAAATCGTGCTATTCCATGAAACGATTTTCTTCACTCCATTTCTTGCTAAAATATAGTTCTCAAATTCCCCGCAGGAACCGCCATTATCAGAAACCAGCATATCAAACACTTTTCTGACTTTCTCTTTCTCTTCATCAATAATAAAATTATCAAACCAGTCTTTACCTATAATTTCATTTTCTTTATACCCTAACAACTTACAGCCCGCGTTATTTATCAGCTTTACTTTTCTGTCCACGCCTATAATCACTATAATAGCCGGAGCAATATCAAGGTATAACTGGGCTTTTTCTTTCTCCCTGCGAAGCTGGATTTCTTGGTCTTTTAATTTCTTAAATAATAACTCATAAGATTTACTAATCCTTATTAAACTTATAAAAAAGATACTGATTAGTTTCGCGGAAGCAGCTGCCTGTTTTTTCATCCCGAATTTCGCATTAGAAACCTTATCGGGATTACCCCGACGAGCACGATTAAATCCATCTGGATTTAATCGGCCGGCCCTGCGGGCAAATTTTTCTACTGCAAAATTTGGGTTCATATATTTTTTGTAGGAAGCCGGTTTTTCTTTCTGTATTCCGCGGGAGTAAAACTAGTATGTTTTTTAAACTGCCTGATAAAAGATTCGCTGTTCTGATAGCCTAATTTATCCGCAAGCTGGTCTATGCTGTAACCTGTAGTTAATAATAACAATTTTGCTTTTTCTATCTTTATTTCCAAACGGTATTGGCTAAAACCTTTGCCTGTATGCTGTTTAAAAACCCTGCTAAGATATTTCGGACTTAGGTAAACTATGGAAGAAACATCTTCAAGGCAAAGCTTCTTTGAATAATTTGACTGGACAAAACTCTTAATTCTTTCAATTTTACCCTTTATGTCCATAGAATCGCCGGGATAACCTGATAGTTTTTTCTTGAGCAGCCTCTCTATAACCTCTTTTGTTTTATTAATATCTATGGGTTTTTCAATATAATCATCCGCGTGCTCTCGTAATATTTCCACAA
This sequence comes from Candidatus Omnitrophota bacterium, assembly GCA_043813255.1. Taxonomy (GTDB): domain Bacteria; phylum Omnitrophota; class Gorgyraeia; order Gygaellales; family Profunditerraquicolaceae; genus JBDRLG01. The sequence goes on along the minus strand of JBDRLG010000007.1, from coordinate 4,453 downwards.
GCAGTTCTTTAGAGCTGTACGCGGTTAATACAATAACTTTTACTTCAGGGGAGATGTTTTTTATTATTTTTAAAGTCTCTACTCCATTAATCCCCGGCATCCTGACATCTAAAATAACCAATTCTATCTCATTGGGCTTTTTTAAAATACTTAACGCTTCTTCCCCTGTAGAGCACTCTATAACATTATATTCATCAAAACAATCTTTAAATTCAGTCCTGAATATCCTGTCATCATCTACTAATAATATCTCCGGAGGCATGGCTATATCTTTCTCTAGAAACAAAAAAAAGTAATCCTTTAAAAAGAATTACTTAGCAAGCACGCATAATATAATATTTATTAATTTTAGAATAGGAAACCTCCCTTTTCTATCTTAACTAGGAATATTATAACTTCATTTTTAAATAAATCAAGCGTATTACAATAAAGACGAGATTAAATTATTATCCACCTTTATCAACAAATATTGTCTGTGTAGGATAGGCGAATTCTATTTCGCGCGCTTCAAATTCTTTCTTTAAAGCAAAGTTAATGTCCTGATGGATATCCATATATTTATTGTAATCACTGCTAAGCACATAATAAACAACTTCAAAAATCAGGCTAAAATCTCCATAAGAGAAGAAATGCGCGCGGTCAAAAACAGTGTCTTCAATACCTTTAATAATTTTTTCAATTAACCCCGGGATTATTTTTAATTGTTCCAACCTTGTCTGGTATGTAACCCCCAGTTTAAAAACGACCCTTCTTTTATCCATTCGTTTATAATTACGCACCCTGGAATTAGTAAGGTCAGTGTTTGAAAAAACTATTTGTTCTCCACCAAGGCTGCGAATACGGGTAGTCTTAATGCCAAAATGTTCAACGGTACCCATATAATCACCGGTTATAATAAAATCTCCTATCTCAAACGGCCGGTCAAATAATATGGAAAAATAACTAAACAAATCCCCTAGCACTGACTGAGCGGCTAAAGCAACCGCAATACCTCCTATTCCAAGCCCGGCGATAACAGCGGATATTTTAAATCCTAAATTATCAAGAAAAAATACTACCGCCAGCCCCCAAACAATCAATTTTATTATTTTTAATATCCCGTTTAAACTGCGCTCAAGGGCTATATCCTGCCCTCTTTTTCTCTTATATACTTCAAAAGCGTAACTTATAACCATAGTAATAAAACGCGCGGTAAATAAGGTTACTACTGCTGTTAAATAAATACCTGTAATCTTCTTTACCTGCGGGCTCAAAACAAGGTAATTAATACTCAAATAAAGACTGCACAAATAGGCCAAAGGCAAAGCTATGGACTTTATTAAAGTAATGATAAAATCATCTAAACTAGTAGTTGTCTTTTCAGCCAATTTCTTAAGATGTATCAAAATAACACATTCAAATATTTTCACAATAATCGCCGCGGCAAAAAATATACCCACGGCAATTAAATAATCAATTATCCGGTTACCCAAAAAATAATTCGCAAATAATTTTTCAAACATAATTTTTTACTCCTTCCAAAAAACAAACCGGCAGGTATTCAAATAATTTTCCCGCCGGCAATTTTTCCATATTATCTATATTTTGTTTTATTATCACATCTTTCCAGCTATTTGCCAGCTCTTTTGGGATAATAATATTAGTATCGGCCCAAACCTGAATGCCTAAAGGCAAAGCGTCTTCTTTAACAAGAGAAGTAAAAAACCTAGCCGCGGCAAAAATAGCGCAATCATTATTATATTTTCTGGCAAACGCGATAATATTATTCTTGTACGCGCCTTCTACTTCAAGCGGAATATAGGCCGCGTTTTGAAAAAAATCCTGCCTTTGTTTTCTCGCCTGAAGCAGGCTGTATATCAAATATAATTTTATTCTTCCGTCTTGTTTATCCAATAACAGTTCATTAATTAAATCCAAGGGGTTATTAAGCCTTGATTTAATTTCATTGAGGAATATTTCTCTCTTATTAAAATCAACCAGCCTGCGGTTATCAGGATCAACAAGGCTTAAATCCCAGAGTTCAGCCCCCTGATAGAAATCAGGAACTCCGGGACAGGTAAGCTTAAGGAATACCTGAGACAAAGAATTGAATACACCATAATGAGCAATCTTCTTCTGGAACGGCATAAATGCCTGCATGAATTTATTATCCTCAGAGTTGTTAAGTATGGCCCCTATAAAATTCAAACAGGCATTCTCATAATCAGTATCCGATTTAATCCAGGCAGTATGGACTTTAGCTTCCCGGACAGCTTTTATAACATACTCCTTCATCCTTTCAATAAAATTTGGGATTTGTTCGTGCTCAAAAGGAAACGCCCCTAAAATAGTCTGATAAATAAAGTATTCATCATTCTCATCAAGCATATTTATATTATTTGCTTTCTTTTTGCGGATTTGGTTAAGCTTAGACCATGATTTCAAACAATCCTGCCATTCTCTAGGAATCTCTGAAAGAACATTTATCCTTGCGCGGATATCTTCCCCTCTTTTTACGTCATGAGTTGATGTGGCGTTTACTGTATAGGGAAAAGACTCAATTCTTTGCTTATTAAACCTATGGAATTCTTCAGGCAAATAACCAAATAAATTAGGGTTGCCGCCGACTTCATTAAGAGAAATAAGTTTATTGTAAGTATATAAAATCGTATCCTCAAACCCCTTTGCCATAAGCGGGGCTGTATATTGCTGAAAACTCATTACAAAGTTAATCCATTCCTGTCTTTCCCGCTCGGACAGGCTGTCATGAAATTCAAGCAGTAAAAATTTTTCAATAAAATTAAATTCGTAGATTAACCCGGGAATTTCTTTTCTTGACTGAGCTATTGTTTCTTTAATATAGCTTTTGTCATTTTCAGTAAATATTTCCTGATTTATATATGTCCTGTAAACAGGAAAATGCGTCATAACTTCAACCAAGGCCCTTCTAAGGCCATAAAGCGTAATATCCCTTCCATACCTGTCTTTGGCTGAAATCCTCTTTAGCAGATGCGCGAGATTATCAATATTGCCTGCCAGATGCTTTCCAATAATCAGCCTTTTTTTCGCGCAGACAAGGTCCTCATAAGAAGTATGTATCTCCGTAAATTTATAATATAGTTTGCTAAATTCTTTGTCATTATCTTTCTTACAAAAAACTCCGTTAACATAATTCATAAAATCATAACCGGTTGTGCCCTGCACAGGCCAAGAATGGGGTAACTCTTCTTTTGACTCAAGTATTTTCTCCACAATAATATATGTATCCGGCATTTTTGACCTTAACCTTTTTAAATATGCCGCTGGGTCATATAAACCATCCACATGGTCAACTCTTATGCCGCTGAATTTCCCCTCATTTATAAGTTTAAAAATCAACTCATGAGTAAAATTAAACACTGTTTCATCTTCAACTTTTAAAGATATCAATTCATTGATAGTAAAGAACCTTCGGTAATTAATCTCTTCAGCCGCTACTTTCCAAAAAGACAACCTGAATGACTGCTGAGAAATTAGTTTATCCAAAGCATTAAAACTTTCGGGCTGGCCTTTAATACCATTAAAAGATTTTATATTCTCTTCTATAAAATCTTTTATCCGCTGATTTGAAGAATACAACTGCCAAAATGTTTTTTTTGACTGTATTATTTGTTCAGGCTGAATTGAAGTTTGCTCACTAGATATAAAATTTTTAAGAAAATGCAAAGCCCCCAAAAAACTAGTAAAATCATAATCATTAGACCCCAAAGCCTGCTCTAAGCCGCCAAGATTATGTTCAAACACTTCAATATAAGATTCTATTTTTAAAGGGAATTTAAGATCATAATATTTAATAGTTAAGCCTGATTCATCATAGTTTAACTGAATCTCCCCATTCTCTAAAGCCTCCGCGTAAAACTTGCCTAAAAAAGGCGCTAAAATCCTGCCTTTAATACTTTCATAAGGATGATCCCAGTCTATATCAAAAAAATTATAATAAGGAGATTCTTTGCCTTTCTCCAAAACATCCATAAGTATAGTATTCTGGCTGTCAAATGCCATATGGTTAGGAACTATATCCTGAAGCCAAAACAACCCTTTATTTTTCACTTCAGAGATTAACTGGTCAAAATCGCTCTGACTGCCTAATTCAGGGTTAAGCTGACGGCTGTCAACTATATCATACCCATGCAGGCTGCCTTTTTTCGCCTTAAATACAGGTGAAGCGTATAAATCAGAAATTCCCAATTCAGCAAGATAAGAAATAATTTTTCCTGCTGACTTGAAATCAAAATTATGATTAAACTGTATTCTGTATGTAGAAATTGGTATACGCATTCAAGAAAGTTTACCTTTACTGTCCAAATTAGTGTCATTGCGAGCGGAGCGAAGCAATCTTAACGACGGAAGATTGCTTCGTCACTTCGTTCCTCGCAATGACACGCTATTGACATCTCAAAAACATTTTACCGACGATAACAATTGTCATAATTTG
>JBDRLG010000006.1:0-16871 GCA_043813255.1 Candidatus Omnitrophota bacterium | reverse complement strand
CAACAGACTGTGTCGTAATTGCATTTTTGGTAGCCGCTCCGTAAGCGGAGCGTTTTACCAGCGTCGGAAACGCAACCTAAAGGTTGCGGCTACCGCGTTAAAATATAGATTGTGTCCCAGTCTGTTGTTCGGGCAATCCATAAGTTTCTGGATCGTCCGGTCAAGCCGGACGATGACATACAAAAATGATTCCTACTAATTTCCTTTAACCTCTAAAACTATGCGTTGTTTAATTTTCTTTGCCAGGTTCTCAAAAAATTTTTTAAATTCAGGATACTCTTCCTGCGTAATAATTATTTTCTTTAACTGATTTTTTTGAGAAAAATACACCTTATTACCCTGCTGTTTATACTCAACGCTATATCTCAGCCAGGGGCTATCCTCTTGCACATTTTCAGGCATATACCTTACTTTAAGATTATCCGGCATATCTATTTCTATCGCGTTTTCTTTAGTATCCAAAATAGTGAAATCTATAGGAAATTCCCTTTTCTCTTTTGCTGCCAAAGTTACATTTACACCTGCTAATTGCGGCAGTATCCTTAAATTTCCCGCGACAGTAAAATATTCCTCTCCTTTAAATTCATAATCAAGCGTAACCGGGACATTAAGATTATTCAAATTATTTATCTGGTAATCCTCCAATTTCGCTCCAATAGAAACCTCCTGTATTTTTTCTTTTAATGTCTCTTCAATCAATTGAGGAGGCGTATACAAAAGCCAGTAACGCTGCCCTTGATTATAAACTCCCAATGTAACTACGGATTTTTTAGCGGATATACTTTCATCATTATTAATTTTTAATACAATGTCCTGCTCTGCTAAATTATGTTCTGCAGGAAACAACGGAGTAGTAGTTATCTGATAACCATCTTCCTTAAATATTAACACCTGCCGGTTCTGGTCTCCTGCGGGCAAATCGCCAAAAGGGCAGGTTTCCGCTGTAGGATCCATAAAGACGACTTTACCGTCCAATGCAACCGCGGCTATACAATGGTTAAACATTACCGAAGGAAATTTTTGATTCAAATTATAATAATCTTTGGTAGGAATAAGCACAAGAAATGCCTGAACACCTGCTTCTTTTAACATAGTTACCAGCAATACCGCTTGATCCTTGCAATCTCCGTATTTATTCGTAAATATATCCTCTGCTTTATGCGGCTCATAACCGGCCTGCCCGTATTCAACCGCGACATACCTTATTTTTTGGGCGCAATAATTATATATCGCTTTGATTTTTTCTTCTTCTGCTCCCTCGTTTTGAATTAATTCCTTAACCTTAATTTTTATACCTTCATCCGCTTTAATTTTATCCTTGGCCAGATTCCACCACCAATTATAAATATCCTGCCATGATTTAAAAGTAGAAAAAAGCATAGCAGGATTTACTTCAACATTCGGAGGCATATTAGGCTCAGGAATAATCTGCGGGATATCTTTAAACTGCCAGTTATAAATCACTTTGCCATTTTCTTTTTTTAGTGACACAGCTAAATTCGCTAAGAAATTGTTATACTTTTCATTTACCATCTTAATATTCAGATTTTTCCCTTCGGGCAAAGATAAAACAAAATTAGCAAAAATAACCGGCTCCTGCGCCTGTAAAGAATAATGCAGGACAAAATCATTTTTATTAATAAGTTTATTTTTATAGATTTTAACTTTATACTCAATAACCGCGCCTTCAGAGACTTCAGGAAAAGAAATTATAAAAACCCTGACATTGCTGTAAAGAGGGAAATTCAGGTATTTGGAAACATTGCGTATATGCCGGCTGCCAACATCAGCTACTGACCCATCAGGCTTTATTGTGCGGGCAAACTCCAATTCTACTTTTTCATATGTAGAATCATATTCAATATGCGTTTCTGAAAAATCCTCTTTGCCCCGCTCATTTAAAATCTTTATGATATAATGCAAGCTGTCCACTTCCTTATCAGCAGGCAAAACCTCAATTTGCTCGTCGCAATGCAAAATCAAAGCGCCTGCCTGAGGGTAAGCTTCTGCCTGAGGGGCATCGGAAATAATTTTAGCAGCCGCGGGATCAAGGTCATTTATAAGTTTTGGGTTTATTGTTTTTTCTATTGAATCAAGCCTGTCTTTGGCCAATAAGATATATCGCGGCGATTTTATTTTCTTATACCCAGCCTTTGCCTGATCATACAAATTTAGCTTCTCACAAATTAGGCCATAATAATACATGCCTTCATCATCTAAACCGTCATTCTTGCTAAATACTTCCAAAGCGTCTGTAAAATCTCCCTGCCGGTAATAAGAAATGCCCAAAAACTTTTTCGCCTGCAGGAAATCCGCCTTCTTAAATTCTTCAATCGCCTGTTTAAAATCCCCATGTTCATAATACAACTTCCCCAGGCCAAAATGCAATTGTATACCAGATCCTCTATCCGTATTAAGTTCATTAATAGTAATTAACTCCTTATATTCTTTTACAGCCCGGTTATAATAAGACTGTGAATACTCCCCGCAACTCTTGGCATCCTCTAAACTAGCAATGTTACTACAACCCGCCAGCAAGCTAACGACAACAATACTAAATATGGAAATCAAAAATAAGAAGTTGATTTTTTTGCATCTCAAACCTTTTGCTTTGGTCTTTATTTCTACCATCTAAGCCTCCTAATAGGATTATTATAACAAGAATCTATACCACAATAAAATTAATTTAGAATACAATATGTTCTTATTTTTCCAAGGATATTAAGATTATAACAGAAACACCCTATCAAAACAATATTTATAGTGTCCGAATAAGATGAACGTTTTCTGCAACAGCCTCAAACTGCCTTGTAACTTACCTATATATAATATATAATTTAAGAGTATTATTTTTAAAATAGGAGTGTAACTCATTAAATATCCGATAGTTCTGATTATCCCTGAGTTTAGAATAATAAATTCTGGAATACCTCGACAAGCATGGTTAAATCTCTATGGGATTTAACCAGCCGACCCTGCAGGACTGTTGTGAAATACGCAATTTTGCGTCATTCTGGACACAAATGGCTCGAGCAATGACAACACGGAATGGCTCCAAATAGAAAAAATGGTTCATGCGGGAATTATTCCTTCAGCTGAAAGAATAAAAGAATACTTAGTTAGCAGCAGCTTAAACGAAAATTATGATAATAACCTGCAAAAAGTCATTTGCTGTATGGCGGCGATTTTAAGGCTGGAGGAAGAAAGAACTGATATTATTAACCCTGAATATAAAAATATTATATCCTCAATAGAATCGGGAGATTCAAAACTTATAGCCGGCAATAAAAAGATTCGTTAATTTTCCACGATTCCCGTTATTTATCAACTTATTCTCCACGCCAGCCAGCGGCATCACGCCTATTAAAGAATTCGCCAAGAACGCCTCATCCGCTTTATATAAATCAAACAAAGTAAATTTCCCTTCGCAAATATTGATCTTATGTTTTTTTGCCTGCTCAAATATAATTTTACGGGTTATCCCCTCAAGACAACCGCAATCCAAAGAAGGCGTGAACAACTCATTATCTTTTGCAAAGAATATATTACTCCTGCTTGCTTCAGTTATATATCCTCTGTCATTAAGGATAATCGCTTCATCAAAACCTTTTTGCTTTGCCTGCTGAAAGCTTAGTTCGTATAAAAGGCGGTTTGTGGTTTTTACGGCCGCGAATAAATTTGCCTCGCTCTGTCTTAATGAAGAAACCCCAGCCCGAAAACCAATTCTATACTTTTGCGCGCTGTAAGGCTGGTATTCTTTTACAAAAATCAAAACCCCCGTTCCTTCAAGCTCTTTCCATACAGCCAATTTAATATAATTATCAGCATAAACGCTTAAATCTAAGGCTTGATAAATAATTTTTTTTAATTTATCCGCCGGATAAGGAATTTTAATCCCTATAAACGCGCAGCCGGATTTTATTCTCTTAAGATGATAATCAAGGCCTATTATTTTCTTGTTATACGCGCGCATTGTTTCAAACACGCCCATCCCTTGCAAAAATCCCGGGGCTAACGCGGATATTTTCGCTTCTTGCGCTCTGACAAACTTTCCGTCTAAATAAATAATTTCTTTCATCTAAAAATCTCCGTTTTATACTTCACTTATAAGACACCTCCCTCGCCCCGGTCCTCGCCCCGTCGGGGAGAGGGTGAAGGGTGAGGGAAAAATTTTTACCGTCATCAGTATTCCGCCAAATTACAACATGCCTCTTTCATATTCTATTTTTGCATTAATCGCCTCTAACATCCCTTTTGCTTTTACCAGCGTCTCGTTATATTCATCTTCGGGGTCGGAATCCGCGACGATACCTCCTCCTGCCCCAAAATACAATTCATCCTGTTTCTTCAAAATAGTCCTGATTAAAATATTAAAATCCATATCTCCGGAAAAACTCAAATACCCCAAAGCGCCTGTATAAATTGAACGTTTTACCGGCTCAAGCTGATCAATTATTTCCATCGCGCGGATTTTCGGACAGCCGGTAATAGAGCCGCCGGGAAAACAGGCGCGCAATAAATCAAACCTGTCTTTATTTTTATGCAGCTTGCCGGTAACCGTAGCGGTGGTCTGAAAAACCGTACTGTATCTCTCCAACTGCCTTAATGGCTCAACGCGCACAGAGCTATAATCGCATACTTTGCCCAAATCATTCCTCTCTAAATCAACAATCATCATCAACTCTGCTTTATCTTTCGCGCTCTTAAGAAGTTCATTTTTAAGCGCGGCATCTTTTATCTTATTTTGGGCACGGGGCCGCGTGCCTTTCATCGGCTGAGTAACAACCATATCTCTGTTCAGGCTTACAAACCTCTCCGGAGAAGAACTGATAATCTGAAATTCGCCCGCGTCAAAATAGGCGTTAAAACAAGCCGGACTTATCCGGCGCAAGCGGGTATAAATTTCCCACGCCGGCATTTTGCTATTTGCTTTAAAATGCTGAGAAAGATTTAACTGATAAATATCTCCCTGTTTTATATATTCTTTTACTTTCTTTACCGCCTGAATATACTGCTGTTTAGTAAAATTAAAATCCCCCCTTAATCCCCCCTTTTTCAAAGGGGGGAAATGGGGGGATTTAGAGTGCACTTGGGATACGCTATCTGTATAATTACAAATCAACTTATAAATCTTCTTAAAATTCTCTTCCGCCAAAGCCCTTGACAAATACCCTTTTTTCTCCGGCCAGCCCAAAGCCAAAATATAAAACAAATTTTTATAATGATCAATAATAACTACCGTATTATAAAACGCGAAGTAACTATCCGGAATCCCTAAATCCGGTTTAACGCGGCTTTTAATCTTTTTTTCCAAAGCAAATCCTAAATCATACGCCAAATAGCCAACCGCCCCGCCAAAAAATGGAATATTATCTATACAGGGCAAGGCATGCCTTGCCCCTATAGGAATTTTATAAAGCGATAGTTTATCGCGTAAATCATCAAACGGCTCTTTCTGTTTTGCCTCTAAAATAGAAAACGGCTCTATGCCCAGAAAAGAAAACCTTCCGCTCGGATATCCGCTTAAACTGCTATCCAAGAAAAAACAATTCTTCTGCCTGCTAAAAATCTCAAAAATCCGCAGCGGGTCAAAATTTAATTTATATGATTTCAAGATGTAATATACCATCTACCCTAAAATACCTTTCCTCATTCCTTAACCCGCAGAATCCGATTAAATAAATATTATTCTTTTCCCTGCGGATTTCACGGGGAGTAACTTCTCTTTCAGTAACCTCCACCGAAGAGCCTGACAAATAGCGGATTTTAATCTTAGTTCCCAAATCCATAGCCCGCTGTATTTGAACAACCTTGCTCTCATTTAATTCGTTTAATAAAACCGGCTCAATCGCGAACAAATTAGAAAAATTAAGAAAATCACTGATATCTTTCTGTTTGAGCATCTGCGCGAACTTATTGAATACACCCACAGTCATATCAACATCCGCCATTGCCCTATGCTGCTGACTGAATTTTATTCCCAGCCTATCCGCCACAAACCAGAGCGCGTGGCGCTGTAAATCCGGCATAAGCCTGCGCGCCATTTTTAGAATATCTATAACCACAATCTCCTTAGGCACAGATTTCCCAATAATGCCAAGCTCATTATTTAAAAAACCCATATCAAACGGCGCGTTATAACAACAAAGGCAGCTGCCCTGAATAAAATCAAAAAAAACCGGCATAATCTCAGCCATATCCGGCGCGCCCTCCAGCATCTCCTGAGTAATATGGTTTACCGCGAAAGCCCCCGGAGAAATCTCCCTCTGAGGATTAACCAAAGATTCAAAAGCATCAATTTTTTTTCCCGCCTTTAACTTAACCGCGGCAATCTCCACAATCCTATCACCAGCCTTGGGGTCTAAACCCGTAGTTTCAGTATCAAATATTATAAATTCAACTTCTTCTAAATTTCTATGCATTTTACCCTATCCTATAAAATTCCCCGCCCCCTTGTAGAGACTGGGTCAAATGAAATTGTCATCGACGAGACTATTTTGTCATCCCCGAATGTTTTAATCGGGGATCTAAAAATCATCGTCGGAGATTCCCGCTTTCGCGGGAATGACTCTCCTATTTGGCACAGTCTCTGTGGGGTTCAGGAGGGGGGATTATTATTTTCCCCTCACCGCGATATATGCCGGCACTAATTTTTCCGGATGATAAGAGAGCTTTACCTCTTTTAAATTCTCCAGCCCCGAATCATCCATAATATTTATATATTTATACTCTTTAAGGCTGGAAATAAACTCCCGAAATATAAACTGCGCCAATCCCTTAACCGAAATATCGGTTATCTCATATAAAATACAAAAAGTATCCGGATTCAATTCATACCCAAAACTAAACGCCGCAAGCCTACTCTCCCCCCCTTTAACAAAGGGGGGGCAGGGGGGATTTTTTACTTTTACTATTTTTCCAATTACATCCAAACCTTTATAATTATCCAGTAAATTTTCCAAACATACCTTGCTGTCCTCAAGCATTGCCTGATATAATTTATCGTCTGTCTTAGATTTACGCTGCCCCTGCCAAAGATCATACAGAACTAAACACTCTTTTCCGTACTTCAATGAAAAATCAAAGCACTCAAATTTATTATTTTTGATAAAATAATTACAGCAGGCGCGTTTGGATTTAAACCTATCCCCTCTTAAATCAACAAGGCTGTCTCTTGTGCAGACATAATCGTGGGATTTAACACTACATTTATACCCCCAAGCCTCAAACAAATCAACGTCTTTCTCTTCTATATTCTCCACGCGCGAAATATCCTCATTGCGGTTATACCCGTTCATAATCACAAAAGCTTCTTCCACAGCCTGAACGCTTATCTTTTTACCTAACGGCGCCAAATACAAAAAACACCCAATCTTATCCTTAAAAAAAACGCATAAATTACCGTCTATAACCCGCCAGAGAATATCATAAAGCCTGTTCCAGATAAAAATATTCTCAAACGCGTAAACCGACAGACCGTGCCTGTTTAAACGCAAAAAATCATTAAATAATTTCTTATCTTTAAGGATTAATGAATTTAATTTCATTTTTAGAAAAAATATCTTAATTATAATTACATTGTCATTCTGCGGCTCGCCTCGCGGCGAAGCCGAGGGCTTGACCGCAGAATCCACTTTCATAAATCCACCTATACTGCCAAATAAAGTTTATCTAAAGGGCTTTTAGGAACATTCGACATATCTCTCATTACATGAGTATAAATCATCGTAGTCTCAACATTCTTATGCCCAAGCAATTCCTGTATCTCCCTAATATTAATTCCATCCATCAGCAAATGCGTGGCAAAACTATGCCGCAGAGTATGCACTGTGGCGTGTTTAGCAATCTCTGCTTTTTTAACCGCGTTTTGCACTGTATTCTGAATTACCTTTTCACTTATATGATGCCGCCTGATTTTTCCGCCGCGCGGGTCTATGGAAAGTTTTGCCGCGGGGAAAACATACTGCCATATCCATTCTTTACCCGCGTTCGGGTATTTGCGCTCAAGCGCGTCCGGCAAATATACCTCTCCATACCCATCCTTAATATCATTCTCATGTAATAATTTAATCTGCTGTAAATGTCCAACCAACTGTTCTTTAATACACCGCGGAAGTATTGTACTTCTATCCTTGTCCCCTTTACTACCGCGCACAAAAATCAGGTTCATATTAAAATCAATATCATTTACTCTCAACCGCGCCAACTCCATAAGCCGAAGCCCTGCTCCATACAATAATTGTAAAATCAATAAATACCTGCCCTCTACATTAGCAAATAATTTCCCCACTTCTTCTATACTCAAAACAACCGGCAGTTTCGGACCGCGTTTAGCGCGGACAGTTTTGCCTAAATCATTAAGCTCTATCTTAAACACATCCCTGAATAAAAACAAAAGCGCGTTAAACGCCTGATTCTGCGTAGAAGACGAAACTCGCGAGTGAACAGCCAAATAACTTAAAAAATCCCGCACATCGCCAGAATCCAAACCATTAGCCCCAACATCCCTCTTCTTAATATTAAGCACATAATCATAAAACCTTTTAACCCAGTCAATATACGAACGCTCAGTCTTATAGGAATAATGCCTGATACGTATTGCCTCGCGCATTTTCATAATAACCTGCGAAACATCAGAATATCCATGGCATTTACGCGGAGAATTAACCGCGGGCGCCAAACTGTCTTCTTTTAAAAAATGCCCAATATATAATTGCAAAGCCTGTTCTGCCTGTTGAACCTGCCAATCAGCAATATCTTTTTGAGCCTTAAGGGAATTCAAATATTCCTTAACCTGTCCATCCCTATTTAAGCCGTCATTATCATTATAAAAAGCCAAAAATTTACTTACCCAAAGAGCATAATAAGAAACATTCTTCTCAGGAACGAACCTGCGGGAAACCAAGAAGCCTTGAAACTCAGGCAAAGTATTACTAAACACTTTCTCCTCCATTCTGCATAATAATCCACATTATACGCACTTCGTATTTTCTGCTATTATAGAACAATTAGCAATATTCTTCAAGTAAAAAGCAAATTTTATTGCATAATTCGCTAAAATATGATATTCTTAATCCAATAGAAAACACAAAATAAGAACTTCGTATATTAATTGTTAGATGAAAAAAGGAGAATAAATGGAAGAAAACAAAAAAATAAGCACAGGAACTTTAGCTAACTATTGCTTTTTATCTTTCATCATCCTTATGCTGTTAAATATTTTTATCCCTATTCAAAGACTGAATATCTTGACTTTGATGATTCTTTATATTTTACCTACCTGTGTATGGATAGCTGGCTGTATCCTATTGGCTGAACATAAAGGCTATAAAGCATTACCAGGTATTCTCTTAAGTCTCACAAGTGTTATTGGACTAATAGTATTATTTGTTTTACCCGATAGAAAAAACGGTAGTTCATTCAGTAAAAATTTACATTCAAAAGAACATTTAATACTATTAAGTATTTCTCTTATTCTCGTTATTGTAAATTTATATTTGCTATTAAAAATATTGCCTTATCATTTAAATATTTATCGTAACCTAGGCATGATGCTTCCCTTACCAACACAGATTGTTATAAATATTAGTTATTTTATTAAGCGTTCGTCATTTCTGGCGGCTCTTATTGTAATTCCTGCTACAATCATTTTATTAAACTTTTCATTTTCAATAGAAAATAAAAAAAGCGTCACGAGAATTTATAGTATATTATTGGGATTGCTTCTTATTTCGGCCCTGCTTATACATTTAGCAATAAAATTGCCTATCATGGAATATAAAAAAATCTTACATCAGTTACATAATACCCCTGATGAAATAGATACAAAAATTAAAGAATTATTTAAAAGATACAAATAATTTAAAACCATCTAACAACGCGCTCCACCTGACTTTTTCCAGCCGCCTTGCGGCTTCCAAAAGCAGGTGAGCTTGAATGTTAGAGGAAAATAAAATGATATTAATAAAACGTAAAACAAACAATCTAATACTACTAATTTTGTTGATTACTATTTTCGCTTTTATCGCACTTCAACAATTTAACAAACGTATAGAACCTTTACGAAATGCCATAGTATATGAACAAAAAGGCATGTATCCAGAAGCAATTACTGAATATACCAAGCATATTCAACAGAATCAGGAAGACTGGGAAGGATACTATTCCAGAGGTTTATGCTATCATCAAGACATTAAAGATTTCAAGAAGGCTATTGACGACTATACCCATGCAATAAAATATGCTTCGTCCTCAGACTTTATTTATTTTAGCCGAGGGCAAGCATATTTTCAAATAGGAGAACTTAATAAAGCTCAAGAAGATGTCAATAAAGCAAAATCATTAGGATATAAACCTAATGATGCTGATAATAAACTCCTTAAAGAATTACAAAATGCAATGGAAGCGAAAGAAAAATAAACTTATAAATATCACCTCTAACAAGGCAATACAGCGGACTTTTTCCGCCGCTTCGCGGCTCCAAAATCCGCTGATTTTTGTGTTATATGAAAAAATATTAAAAAAGGAATAAAATGAAAATTAAATATCTTGTTATATTATTAATGTTTCCCGTGTTTCTTTCTTCTTGTGTTTTTCATCAGCGATACCCCTCTGATTGGGCACAACCAATTATAAACGAAAGAATAGATATAACAGGCATTTATAGCAATACTGATAAAGACAAGGTTGCCTTAAGTTACTTTATATTTAATAATATTGAATATGAAAAACGAAAAGAAATAACGCATGTGGAAATAAAACAATTTGGCAATAGAGAAATTGAATTTATTGCTTGGAAGGAAGATGCAATAATTGATAAAAAACTAGTATCCTTAACAAAAGGAAAATATCGTTTAATTGCTAGAGGAATAAAGAAAAAAAATAATCGATTCGCAAGCGATCAAGGCGTTGTAGCGATGGAGTGGGGACATATTATTTTCACTAAAAGCACCGACGGATGTCTTATTCTTAAAAGTCAAAGTAAAGGCGTGGGTATGTGTTTTTTTATTCCTGTTGCCGGCAGTGGAAAAAATTGGCATCGTTTTCAACCATGGGAAAAATAAAAACATATAACCATTCAATCAACCGGACTTTTTCCGCGGCTTCGCCGCTCCAAAAGCCGGTTATTTCAGCCGTTAGATGTAAAATAATAAAAATAATGGAGGTAATGAAATGAGTAAAGTAATATGTTTAGTATTGGCGTGTTTTCTATGGCTTACAGGTTGTATCCCTGGAACCTATTATTCTACCACAGACGATTATGTAATTGGATTAAGGTGGTTTGATCGAGGAAATTATCAAAATGCAAAACAATATTGGAAACCCATGGCTGAAAAAGGCGATGTCGATGCCCAATTTAGATATGGATGGATGATTTTTCTTGGTCATCTTGGTTCAGAGCGTGAATTTGAAGGATTACAATGGATACAAAGATCGGCTGATCAAGGACAAGCTAAAGCATTGATTCTTTTAGGAGATCTTTATCATCAGAGCAGTCAAAATGGTATGTTTATGGTAGCACATCCTGAAAATTTACCTTTTGATAAAAATACATACAAAGCCTTGGTGTATTATAAGAAAGGTTTAAAAGTAGTTAGATACAAAGATGAAATTCCATATCTCAAGATGAAAATAGATATGATAGAAAAAAAGTTAAGCGATGCGGAAAGGGAAAAATCTGATTTTGAAGTAGATAATTGGCAACCCGAATATATTGTTAAGCCTCCTAGAAAGTTGCTGTGAAAATTATCAAATAAGAAAAACACAGGAAAGAATAAATAAAGATTTCTAAACTGAGCAACCGGGGAGATAGGTAACAGAATGTTCTGGGTACATAGGTAATACTTGTGAAAGATAATGCTAGTAGGTATTGAAAACAAATTAAAACCATCTAACCACTTCATCCAGCGGACATTTTCGCTGCGCGAAAACGCCGCTGATGCCGGCGTTGGGCACAATTCATTAAAATAATTGAAAATATTGTTTAGACATGATAAAGTAAATAGAAATAATTTTAAAAATTGTGAGTATAAAATGGAAATAACTACTAACATATGCCTTGGGGATAGCAAGGAACAATTAGAACTACTTTCAGACAACTCAGTTGACCTTGTTATAACATCACCACCTTACGCAGACCAAAGAAAAAATACATATGGTGGAATTCACCATGACAAATACGTGGATTGGTTTTTGCCTATTTCCAAAGAGTTGTTACGTGTCCTAAAACCAACTGGAACTTTTATTCTAAACATCAAGGAAAAAGTGGTTGAAGGAGAGCGCAGTACTTATGTAATGGATCTTATTTTAGGAATGCGTAAACAGGGATGGCTATGGACAGAAGAATTCATCTGGCATAAAAAAAATTGCTACCCAGGTAAATGGCCAAATCGTTTTCGTGATGCATGGGAAAGATTGCTTCAATTCAATAAAAGCCGAAAATTTAATATGTATCAGGAAGAAGTAATGGTTCCAATGGGTGATTGGGCAAATTCAAGACTAAAAAATCTTTCTGATACCGATAAAATTCGTGACAATTCAAAAGTAGGAAGCGGTTTTGGTAAAAATATTTCAAACTGGCTTGAGAGAGATAAAGCCTATCCTACAAACGTTTTGCATTTAGCAACAGAATGTAACAATAAAAACCACAGCGCGGCATTCCCAGAAGAACTACCAGAATGGTTTATTAAACTTTTCACAAAAGAATATGATATTGTTCTGGATCCTTTTATGGGATCAGGTACAACTTTAATTGTTGCAAATCGAATGAAACGAAATTCAATAGGTGTTGATATTGTTCCAGAATATTGCGAAATGGTAAAAAAGCAATTAAATCCAGTTGAATTATATTTATTTGAGCCAAAGACAAAATATGAAAAAACTAAACCTCAAAGACATACTTCGGTACGTTGAAAAGAATATCGGGTCTTTTCATCAAAAACGTATACAATCCCTTGATAAATTAAAATTATCACAAGTTCTTAAACGAAAAAATCCTTATCTGTTTAAAGCAAAATATGTATTGACTGCTGAACAGATTATTAAAGGTTTGGTAGACGCACATATCTCATCAAATGAAGAAACTATTTTTGGCGATTGGTTAGAAGGTCTAGCTATTTTTATTAACGACAAGGTTTATGATGGTCGTAAATCAGGGATTAATTGTAACAATTAAATCTGGCCCTAATTGGGGCAATAGTTCGCAAATTGCAAAAATGGCAACAGATTTCAATACTGCAAAAAAAACTTTAAGAACTAGCAATTCACAACTAACTATACTTGCTGTAAACGGTTGTTGTTACGGTAAAGACAATAAACCAGACAAGGGGAGCTATTTTAAATATTGTGGCCAACGTTTCTGGGAGTTTATATCAGGGAACAGTGAGCTTTTTATAGAAATTATCGAACCACTTGGGCATAAAGCCAAAGAAAAAAATGATGATTTTGTAAAATCATATTCTCAAATGATTAATATCTTTACTAGAGAATTTTCAAATATATTCTGCAAAGACAATGGAGACATTGGCTGGAATAAACTGGTTAGATTTAATTCAGAGTCAAACAATCCCAAAAAATAAAAAATGCCCAACAAAACAATCCAGCTGACCTTACTCCGCGGCTTCGCCGCTCCATAAGGCAGCTGATTTTTGTGTTATAGGAAAAATTAAAATTTAAAGACAAGGAGCAAACCATGAGAATATTGTTATTGATTAGTTTGATTTTAATATTCAGCGGATGTCAGAAAATTACGATAATAAACGGTGATTCAATAACCGACAAAAAACTTGAAAGTTTTTTCCGAAAGCACAAAATCAACGGCAATCATCCTGTTGCTCTAAAAAAGCGTTCAATAGCTGAATCTTATTTAGCTACAATTCATGGCTATCCAGATAATCTATCAGTATGTAAAGAAATTATTGAACCGTACAATAAAGATCAAAAATTATCTACCATAGAAGGTGAGTATTATTGTGAAGTGTTGCGTTAATTGTACCAGCATAAAGATTAAAAACCTATAACAACGCGCTCCACCTGACTTTTTCCGCGGCTTTGCCGCTCCAAAAGCAGGTGAGCTTGAACGTTAGAGGTAAATAAATAAGGAGACACATGACAGATATTCAAATGGGAATTATTTTGGGAGTCGTAACGCTTCTCCAAGGGTTATCGATTTTTATAATCAAAACGATTATTGAAAACAAAATTAAATTTGAATTCCGAAAACGAGAACAAGCAGCAATGGTTGCTTCTTTATTTACAGAGTGGAGTGCTTCGGAGCCGGATTACAAGAAACTCAATCAATTAGCTTGGGAAGCGACTCTCTGGTTGCCAGATAAGATTGCTAAAGATGTTAATATGCGTCTTAATAATGCTAAAAACGCTAAAAATGTTAAAGACATTCTTATTCAAGTAAAAGATGTTATTCAAGGATGCAAGTCTAATTTGAAAGCAAACGAAATTGTTCATTTTCCTAAACAACCTCTAACTCAATCCACCCGACCTTCCCCGCCGCCTGACGGCGTCGGCTCAGGCGGGTGATTTCGGATGTTAGATGAAAATAAACTATCAAATCAAAAAAGCAGAAATAAGTGACGCCGAAGAAATATTAAGAATACAAAAATTAGCCTATCAAAGCGAAGCAGAACGTTACAATAATTACGACATCCCTCCGCTTAAACAAACGATTGGAGAATTAAAGAAACAATTCAAAAATCATATAATCCTAAAAGCGGTATCAGGTAGTGAAATAATTGGCACCGTTCGTGCCTATGAAAAAGATGGGACGTGTTATATTGGAAGGCTGTCAGTTCATCCTAATATGCAAAATCAAGGAATCGGAACATCCTTAATAGGAGAAATCGAGAAATATTTCAATCCCGAACGTTTTGAGCTTTTTGTCGGATCAAAAAGCGATAAAAATATACATCTTTATCAAAAATTAGGGTATAATATATTTAAAATAAATCAATATGAATGTGGAAATATAGAGATATTTTATATGGAAAAAATCCCAGTAAAACAGGAGGTTAATCAATGAAAGTTAAAGTTGTCATCCATCAAGCAGAAGAAGGTGGCTATTGGGCCGAAATACCTGCTATCCCAGGCTGTGCCACACAAGGAGAAACATTTGAAGAACTCCTCACTAACATCTATGAAGCCGTAGAAGCCTGTTTATCGGTTGATACAAAAGATATAAAAATCACTGACAAAGATGAAATTTTAGAGGTTGCTGTATGAAAAGCATATCGGGAAAAGAGTTTGCTAAATTACTTGAAAAGAAAGATTGGGAATTAAAAAGAATAACAGGCAGTCATCATGTTTATGTAAAATCCGGTAATCCAGCCAGAATCTCTGTTCCAATACATAAAAACATACCTCTTAAAATCGGCCTATTGAAACACCTGATGAAAATTGCCAACATGGAAGAAAAAGAATTATAAAAACCATCTAACAATTCGCTTCAGCGGATTTTACTCCGCGGCTTCGCCGCTCCGTAAAACCGCTGAGCTCGGGCGTTATGGGTAAAATAAATAAGATTGGAGGCGATAATGGAAGAAAAATTACAAAAAAGTATTGATCGTGCCATTGCATTATTAAAAATCCCTAACGAATATGAAAATTTCCTATCAATAAAACTTTCCCCCTTAGATATCGGATGTTGTTGTTCCGATTGTTTACCCGAAACATGGCGCATAACCAATGAATTCATAGCACCTTGTGGCCCCATAAAGCATGAAGGCGATGTCTTAATCGAAAAAGACGGAAATAAATTTGTTCTAGAACAACATGAAAGCGGCCCAGAAGTTCTCCTATCCCTTGCGTTAGCAACCGCCAAGGTAACGCTGGTAAAATCAATAATTGACCTACTCATAACTATTATTAAGGGATTATCAAAAGAAAACAGAAAAAAACCATCACGAATAAAAATCGTATCAAGGCGCCTTAATAAAAAAGAAGAAGAATTAATTGAGATAGATATTCCGATATCAAAAAACACAGAAAAACAATTGGAAGAAAAAATAAAAAAGGCAATTAATAAAAACCCATAACAAGTCATTTCACCTGACCTTTTCCGCGGCTAAAGCCGCTCCAAAGGCAGGTGAATTCCGATGTTATATGAAAAAAATGAAAATTAAATATCTTATTGTATTATTAATGTTTTCAATTCTACTTTCTTCTTGTGTTTTTCATCAGCGATATCCATCTGATTGGGCACAACTAATTACGAATGAGAAAGTAGATATAACAGGCATTTATAACAACACTGATAAAGAGGGGTTTTTTTTAAGTGGATTTATATTTAATAACATTGAGTGGGAAAAACAAAAAAGCATAACGCATATAGAAATAAAACAATTGGGTAATAGCGAGATTGAATTTGTTGCTTGGAACGAAGATACAATAATTGATAAAAAACTAGTATCCTTAACAAAAGGAAAATATCATTTAATTTCTAGCGGAATAAAAAAAAGAAACAATCGTTTTGCAAACGACCAAGGCGTTATAGCAATGGAATACGGACACATTATTTTCACTAAAGGCACTGATGAATGTCTTATTCTTAAAAGTAAAAGCAAATGTATAGGTATGTGTTTTTTTATTCCTGTTGTAGGCAGTGAAAAGAAATGGTATCGTTTTCAACCATGGGAGAGATAAAGATATAATTCTATACTTATAAAAACATATAACCAGACAATCCAGCGGACGTCGCTTCGCGCCGCCGCTGATTTTTTCGTTATAGGAAAAAATAAAAAAATACAACAAAATACGTAGGGGAGGGTTTGTAACCCTCCCGTTATAAAAAACAAAATATAAAAATGTCATTAACACGTAAACATACCCGCCTATCAAAATATGATTATTCCCAATCAAAT
>JBDRLG010000005.1:0-13499 GCA_043813255.1 Candidatus Omnitrophota bacterium | reverse complement strand
TCATAGCGATAGTGGCAGGTAAAGTATCGCGGGTATCATCGATATGATAAGAAGAGATTTTACGCCTGGTTGGCGTAATGAAGAAAAAAGTATAAGCGTGTTTACCTGCGATTTTAATATAGGTTTCATCGCCGGCTTGAGTTGAATCAACAGGGCCTTTAAATTTTAAATTAAATTGGTGGCAAAACGGGGCAGAATAGAGGGTGTAGTTAAGGACAGTTTGATAAGAAGCTGGTAATTCAAAAACGTTTCTAAGGATAAAAGCGGTTTTTCTGGCAGAGATGCCTAAAGAGATGTGAAAAGTTAAAGCCAGACAGAGAGTATTCATAGAATTACGGATATTGAAGATAAGGTTGGATTTATCAGGGGTGGAATGTTGAAGCTGCTCATTGGTGAAGTGGTGTTGACGGTATTGGTAACGGAGTTTAAACTGAGAAGATTTTGATTTACGCAGAACTTTTTCCAAAGGATTAAGTTTATTGAGATTATTGATGAAGGTTGGGCAATTATCATTGTCGCACTTATAAATAGAGCAATCTTTACGATGTTTCCAGAGGAATAAAGCATGGTTGCAATGCGGGCACCAAAACTTAGCTTTATGGGTAAGCCGGAGATGGAGATTAAATAATTCGGAACAGACTTTACATTTGATTTGAGTTCGTTTTTTACCGTCGTTGAAGTAGAGGAATTTTGAAGGAGCGTCGCAATTAGGGCATCGGGTGTCTTTAGGGACTTTAGTTTCAGATTTTTTGGGATTAACGGGTTTAAGAGGTTTAGCGTGTTCTTCTATATATTTTTTAAGAAGCTCTTTAAAGTTTAACTTTAATTTTTTTTTACAGGTTGCTTCAAAGGCGGATTAGGATCAACAAAGAATTCGCGGTAATTCGGGTGTTTTTCTTTGAAGTCGTCCTTTGGTTTTACTTCAGGGTTACGGTTAACTAAAATTTCCTGAAGGTCTTTGATAATGCGTTCGATTTGTTCACGATTAAATTTAGAACAAATCCAAATAACAAAACGAGAAACTCGATCCATATGGCCGTCTCCTGTTAAAATCTTTTTGAAATTATTTTCTAATTGATTTTAGCACTTTAAAAGGGGGAGGCAAGCATTTTTTACAAAACTTGTTGTAACTATTATAGATATAAAAAAATTAACTAAAAACTTTTGACAATACGGGATTTTAGGCGAGGAGGATTAAAATGTTTGATAAAATGAAAGATTTATGGCAGATGCAGAAGAAGATGCAGGAAGTAAAACGCCAGCTGGATGAGGCTGTTTTTGAAATCTCCAGTTCTGACGGAGTGATTAAGATTTCTATGAATGGCTCTCAGGAAGTCAGGCAGATAAGTATTCAAGGCGATATTAAAGCAATGGATAAAGATAATCTTGAAAAAGCGCTTAAGGATGCTTATAACAAAGCGATTAAACGCTCTCATGATATTGCCGCGGAAAAGATGAAAGGTGTAACTGGATTGAATTTACCCGGGTTAGGTTGATATTAAATAACGTGAGTTTGATATAACGTATAGCCCATTATTATAATGGTAGCCGCTCCGTAAGCGGAGCGTTTTACCAGCGTCGGAAACGCAACCTAAAGGTTACGGCTACCGCGTTAAAATATGGATTGCGACACAGTCTGAATGACATGCTATTAATATCTCAAAAATATTTTACCGACAATAACAATTATCATAATTTGGACATAAGTATCCTAATATCATAATTTATCTGTTTTAGCAAGATAAACCTTGGAGTATGGAATAAGAAATTAGCTTAATTATTGACTTCTAATAATAAAGTCGCCGTTACTTAAAAGCCCTTTATTATAATCATATTCTACTATTCCCAAATCATCATCACTATCCGGTCCGAAACTATAAATTATAAAATTTCCATTTTGTCCTTTTAGATAACGATAGGATTCTTCTTTGTCATTAAATAAATCAACTGGTAATATTGCAATATATTCTGGACTGAGTTCAGATAGACTTTTTGGCAGTTTTCCATTTTTTTTATAAAATTGTTTTATAGAATCTTTGAGTTTTTCTAAGTCTTCTTTGGTATGTTTAAAAACATGCTCAAAAGCCCCTATTTTCCACTTCTCATCTTCTGGAAAGACGTAAAAAGCGACATTGTTTAATCGTTCATCTAATGAATTAATTAAGATTACCATCCTTTTAGGAGTTAATATTTCTACTTTATTCACTTCCATCTCAGAATATAATCGTCGCCAATCATCATATTCAGTTGATAACGACCACCAGCTTTTATAAACTTTAACACTTCCCGCTGTTTATTGTATAAAACGAGGTTCCAAGGAAAATGCCCAATCATAATCCTCAAGCCTTAAGGCAAGACAATATTGCGTAAACGCTGTAATTGCTTCATTTTTAACTTCATTTTTATTAATTGGTTCAGCTTTTAAATTATTTATTGAAGAAAAAATAAACATTATTAATAAAATACAACCTATTTGCGTTTTTCGCATTTTCCCCTCCCCTTGATTAACTGCGCCATTTAACAGAAACTTTAAGCCGCATTTTATTATACTTAAGATATTGTATTTAGAATTACCTTTTTGACGCGGATAATGGGCAATGTTTATTTCCCCCACTGAGTTAGCCATGGAAGCTAATAACGGTTTAATAAGAAATATCTTGTTCTGTTTATAAGTCTTTGGTGAAAATATTAAATTTCTGTTAAAGGCATTAAATCCGCAGCCCCAATCATGTAGTTTTATTCTAACCTTAGCACTAATTAAGTAACTAGCTATTAAAGAAAGTGCCTTTCTATAAAAAGGATCTTTTCTGTCAACTCTATGACCACTTACAAAATCAAAACCCGCGTTTATTTTTTTAATAAAAGCAGATATGTCATTTGGTTCATGCTGTCCATCCGCATCCATTGTAATAATAATCTCTCCTTTTGCATAGTCAAACCCTGCTAAGTAGGCATTAAGCTGTCCGTTTCTCTTAGCTAAATTTATAGCTTTAACCGTGTTGTCTTTTGTTTTTATCTCATCCAGCAGATTAGATGAATTATCATTACTGCCATCATTTACAAATATTATCTCATAAGAATACGGTAACTCCAAAAGGGTTTTTTTTATGCCGCAATAAAAATCTTTTAAGTTATCTTCTTCGTTATAGCATGGAATAATTATAGAAACTTTAAAGGACATTTGATTTAGACATTTTGTAAACCTCGAGGCTTTCGACAATCATCTTTTTTGGCGATAAATAAAACGGCAATAGCCCCCAGGCATGAGAATAAAATCCCGCATGCGCCTTTGAATTTAACAAAATGATATTTCCGTAATAATCAATTTGATCAGCTAAAATTTTATCATATTTTAGTTTTGACAATTGCTCAAAATAGTATTCCCGATAACAAGAGGCAAGCGTTGGCGCAATAAATATGAATTCTTCAGGCAATGCTATATCTGTCATGCCGTAAAGCGTATCTTTATTACCTGCTTTTTGCATATAGTAATCAAATCCCCAATCACCACTAAAATAAATTTGAGTTTTTTTAAAATGAACCATCTTTTTAAACTGGGGATTAAGATTTCGATAAATTTCAGCAAAGCAATAGTCGCCGAATGCTAAAATAGTGGCAATGAAAAAGGTAATTATAAGTGAAAAACACAAGACCTTTCTGGTTTTAACAGCAATCTTCGCGAAACCAGGCGATATCTGATTATAAATAAGTAAAAACATAGGCGGCAGTAATAATAATATAAACCTCGCGGCAATAAAGTTGGAAATAATAGTAAAGGCTAAAAGAACGATAAACCATACTGATAAGAATAAGTTGTCCTTATCTTTTTTGTTAAATAAGGATAAAAAAGCGATTTTAAAAATTATTAAAATTATATAGGCCGAAGAGACAAAAAGCAGCGATAGAATAAATTTTTCAGTAACAGAATATTTAATGAAGAGCGATTTTATTAAGAATGGGCAGAAGCCGATGGAGAATGATAATAAAAACAAGGCGGCATTATTTTTGTTGCGCAAAAAATGGGGAATCAGTAATAAAGTAATAACCGAAGTGCCGCTAATAAAACTTAGACAGGCGAATGTCCTTATAGGAATTCCTTCAGTAAGGAATATTTTGAATTTCCATAATAAAACAGATGGGAATATAGCGTGGCCATAACATAGGATATTATGAACATTCCATGAAAGAAATATAAGAATTGGGACAGCTAAAAATAGGCAATAGCGCTTTTTAGAAGAAATTAAAGCATAAACAAACAAAATCGGAATAAGCATAAGGCCGGAATATTTGATTAAAATTGCGGCACCCGCTGAAATGCCGGATAAAATCAATAACCATTTATTATCGGTATCTGTTCCGTAGATAAATAAAACTATCGCCGCAAGAAAAAAACCCAGCATAGGGATATCCAGCATAATATTATGCGACATAATAAGAAACGCGGGCGTAGAAATTAAGAATAATACGGGGAATAAACTCTTATCCGCGAATCTTATTCCCAAGAAAAACATTGCTATAATTGCCAATAAAGAAAATGGCAGATAAAATAAATGCAGCCAGATTTCTTTTTCGCCGAATAACTTTATTATAGGGGCATAATAATACTGAAGCAAAATAGGATTATCATAAAAAGACATAGGGTTTACTCTTACAACGTTTATATTTATCGCTCTTGCGGCATTTATGGTATAGATATCATCAATATGAAATGCTTTATTAATAAAAAATAGATTGTAAACTATAAACAAACCTAGAAGTATAATAAAATATTTATATTCTTTTAATACCTTGTTTATAATAAAATTAATTTTCATGTTTTTAATAGCTGTAATTAACTATCTTTGATGTATTTTGTTATACAAACCGATATTCGGATCATAAAAACCAAAGCTTGTTAATGAGGTGGGAGAAAAACAATATGTATTTAATGGGCTGATAACTGATATTTTAAACATATTCTCTTTGTAGTAAAACATATCTTCGCTTAAATGAGGAACAAAGCAATTTCTCAATATCATCTTTATAGTTTTTGCTCCAAGAAGGGTAAATAGCTTCCCGAATTTATTATTCTTTAAAGCAAAAATAAGCGTATTTAATTCTTTTTTATTCAGCAAAGGAGAAATGCCGTTTGCCCCCCTCTTAAAATAAATCATCCCATTGAGAAATACTGGAGCCGGTAAAAATGGTAAAACAGATTTCAACTTCCCTAAGTAAACCGCGAGATTTGTCTTAAATTCATCCCACAACAAAAAATCTTCTTCAGAGATACAAAGATACTCAGCTGCAATTTTTTTTACTTCTTCGGAAGATAATATGTTATCTGGAGTAAATCCATTTTTCTGTCCGGTAGGTGTTAAGCAAAAACAAAGAAACGCTATTTCAATAATATATCTGGAATTATAAGCATAGCTGATAATTTTTGAGATCTGATCTTCATTTATTCCTTTTATTATCACTGTAGTTAAAGAGACCCTTATTTTTTCTTTTACAAGATTATCCAATGCGGTTAATTTAAGATTATATTCATGTTTGCCTCCTCTTATCTTTTCATAAATCTTTTCTTTAAACCCGTCAAACGAAAAATGAACATGATTAATACCCATCTTCTTCAATTTCCTGACATATCCTTTGTCCGCAAGGCGCAACCCATTAGTTTGAAGGACAGGAATATTTCCTGATTTTTTTACAACTTTAATTAATTCTGGCAGGTCTTCTCTGGTTGTAACTTCTCCTCCGCATAATATTACTTCTTTGCCTTTATAATAAGATAACTTATCTTTTATAAAATTAATGTCTAAATTATTAGAAGGCATATTATTAAATTCAGAAAGACTGCATATTTTACAAGAAGAATTGCATTTTGTTGTTACTGCAAAGACTAATACCGGTAAATTCTCGCGGTTTATAATAGTAGTGTCATCCCACTTCATTCCCAATTGAGGTTCCCATCGAGGCCAATAAGCAGGGATTTTTTGTGAAATCAAGTCTAAATAAGAAAACTTTTCTTTACCCAGTAAATGTTCATAAACTCCATCTTTTGGGCAGTCATATATCAAATAGTTTAAATTTTTTTCTCCACGTAGAATCATTTTACCTTTGACTGCCTTACCGCAGCGCCAGCACACAGTTAATCCTTCAAATAATACTTTATCTATAGTATCAACCATAAGAAAATCCTCCTTCAGTTTTCATCTTTTTTAAAGCATAATTAAAAATGACAAAAGATGCGGGCATAAGAATAATAAGCGAAGCTGTCAAAATCATCAAATCCCAAGGCAAAGAGCCCGATAGATTTCCACCAAGCAGCGCTTGCCTCAATCCTCTTAAAGCATAAGTCATGGGAATAATATGAGAAATTCTTTGCAGTGATTCGGGTAAAAGACTAATTGGGAAATACGCTCCACATAGAAAAGATATAGCGCAATTAATAAGAAACAATGCCGGGTCTCTTTTACTAGAAAATAAAATTGATATAGCGGCTGAAATTAACCCGATGCTGATGAATATAAGTAAAGTCAGCATTAGAATAAGAAAAGTTGATAAGATATCAGGGCTGTTAATTTTTACCCCTAAAAAATACCTTCCAAGTAATAAAAGTATAATTATTTGTAAAGTAGAAAAAAAGATATTCCAGAGGTTTGCCCCTAACAATATGGCAAAGGTTTTAGTCGGAGTAGTCAAAAAAACTTCCAACAAGCCGGTTATCCTGTATTCCCGTATTTCCCTTGAAAAATTATCTAAGATTAAATAGGAATACCAGATAAAGATTATACCGATAAATACAAACGAGAAATATTTATTTGTGTATTGTTCAATAGGGAATGAGGGATTTTTATCAACGATTTTGGCTAGGAAGTAAAATATCCCTATAAATAAAAAAGTCATTAAAAAATTAGCGATGGTATCAATAAAGCAATTCCCTGCTAATAAAAAATCTTTCTTAAAAAACGCGCTTAATTTACGAATAAGCATAGCGATTAAATATTTGTTACTGAAAATCTTTCTTGGTTATCACCCCGGCGTAACGCCGGGGTGATTTTCTTGTAAGTCTTGGCGGGACAGTTTCGACCCATTTTGAATTGGTCTTAACTCTCCACAAAACTTAATTTCTCCTTTATTCATAAATGCTATACGATGAGAAAATTCTTGCGCTTCTTTTAAATTATGGGTTATGTAAAAAATAGTTTTTTGCTGCTCTCGCGCTATTTTTTTAAGAGAATCCTTTAATTTTATGGCAATCGATGTGTCTAAACTTCTTGTTGGTTCATCTAATAATAATATTTCAAAAGAACTTAAAAGGCTCCGGGCAATGGCTAGCCGCTGTTTCATCCCGCTTGAAAAATTCTGGAATAGTTTATCCATTTCATTTTCTATTTCTAATATTTCCACGGCACTGCTAATTCTATCGTTTGTTTCTATGGGATTAAGATTATAAAGCGCGGAAAAAAACTCTAAATTTTGCCTGCCCGTTAATCTGCCAAAAAAACTGTTTTCGGTAAAACCAGACATTCCAATTAAGGGCTTAATCTTATCAGCATTTTTCAATATATCATGCCCCGCGACCTTCACTACCCCATTTGTAGGAATAATTAAACCGCACAACATCTTTAATAAAGTAGTCTTACCCGCGCCATTCGGCCCTACTAAACAAAAAATTTCACCTTTTTTAATCTGTAGAGTAATATCTTTTACCGCGTAAATTAGATCTTTTTTATATGGCTTGAATACTTTGGTTAATTGTTCTATTTCAATTATGTAATTTGACATTATAAAGTTTTATAGTTAATTGGGAATAATCCGCGGCCGTTAAATTTTAAAAAATATTCCTTAATTATTAAATTATTAGTTAAGCAGGCGGTATTGTTATGAGTGCTAAATATATTTTGATCCCACATGCTTTTTAAAATTTCGCTCAAAGATGCGCGCGCAACATTCCCAAAACTAACTGGAAAATAAGGGCAAGGCTGAATATCTCCGTAAGGAGAAATATAGAAAAATTCCCTATCTAAAAAAGCGCATTTTTTAATTGCCGAAGGCGCATTGCATTTTGTTGATTCTAAATAAACAAAATTTGGCTCTAAAAAACTTTTAAGTTTAGCTTCTTCTTGTTTGTTTAATCCTTCAGAGTTATCGCGCCCGTTCCAGCCTTTAATTGTGACTGGAGGTAATATTCTTACGGATCTGACTTTTAACTTTTTACCTAAGTTTATGATTCTATTGATTTCGCCTGTTGAGATGTTTCTTTTTGAGGCATATGTGGAGATACTGCAAGATAAGTTGTGCTGAACGCAGTTCTTTATTCCTTCTGTAGTCTTTTCGTAACAAGCATTGTGTTTTTTTATTTTTTCGTGATCAGCCGGATTTATACTGTCTAAACTTATAAATATATGATGTAAACCTGCGTTTTTTAGGCGTTTTACATTTTTAGAATTTAATAAGATCCCATTGGATTCAATTTCGCAAAGCATCCCCTGTTTTCTAGTGAAATTTATTAATTCAAATATGTCTTCTCTTAAAAGCGGTTCACCTCCTGTGAATGATACGCAGATAAAAAAATAAGGCAGGTTAGAAATTTCTTTTATGACATTTTTAAAATTATCCAGGGAAAATTCCGGTTTGTTTTTATCGTAAATATCAGATCCGCAGTAATAGCAATCGCATTGGCATCTGTAGGTTAATCCTATCATTGCCTTGAGCCCTGCGTTAAGGGATTTTTTTATAAATGGATTTAAAAATTTCTTGCCGCGTTTTATTAAATAATAGTAATCATATATATTCAGAGTTTTCTCTTTGCGTGTTAAACAGGAATGTTGGCTGGAATTGAATATATTATATTTTTTATGCTTATCATCAAAGGTGATTTTCTTGCTAGAAATATTTTTTTGCAGCATAATTTTTATTCTCTTAAAAAATGAAAGGTGTGTTTGCTTCTGATTATTTCAAAATTAAAAGCCTGATAAATTTTTATTGCTTCGTGATTTGTAATTAGTCCATCAAACTCCGCGAAATCATAATTTAAAATTACATCTTTAATAGTTGTATTTATCAAATTTATCGAAGCCCCTTTCGCGGAAGGTTTTATCGCCATTAAGCCTTGCCCGATAATTCTATGACCCGTAGTTTTTTTTATTCCCTCGTTTAATCTATAACCGAGAAATCCCGCGACGCCGTTTTTGTTTTCTGCTACTTTTACTTTGGTATTTCCTTTGGCGCTATTTAGACAGTAGTTTTTTACCCATTCAGCATACATTTTATCCGCTTTATCGTTAGGAATATTAGGATCCAGATGAAACCTGTTCATGGAAAATCTATGTTTAGCCAAATCCATTAATTCTTCTAAATCTTTCTCTTGGAAATCTCTCACTTTATATATATTCTTATACTTGGGGAAATTTATAACGGGTTTAAATACCCATGTTATTATTGTATCCATTAACTTGAATCCAAAGGATTCTAAAACGTGTATGCTTGTAATATCTAAGGTATCAATTTTACATGATAAATGCGCATTATCTATTTTTTTATTATACTTCAAAATAGCTTTTAATAAACTACTTTTAATTTTAATAGCTTCTGAATAATCTTCCTTAGTTATTAAATATGTAATTTGCCGCATGTCTTGATCAAAATGTTTGCTGTCCCATTCAAGGTATTTAAGAACAGCAAAACCGCGGATATTTTTTTTATCACTACAGACAAAAATACAATTATCAGGGGTTTTAGCTATATCTAAAATCTGATTGAATAAGTAATTGCTTTGGTCATTTATGGATAAAACCCTGTATTTTCTGAAATCGCCGTAAGAATAGCTGTTAATCAGGGGTTTTATTTTATAAATATCCTTAGAATCAATGTGAATCTTAGTTGAAATTAATAATTCTTTTTGCATCGGTTTCACCTCGTAATTGCTGCCCCAAAAGCCGCTGTAAATTGAGGCTGGGCAAAAACATTGATATCTCTCATGAGTTCTTCTTGTAGAGATAAAAATAAACCCTTATTTAATGCTGGGCCGCCGTCTAGATAAATTTCTTCTTCTAAATATAGAGTGCCCGCGAGCTCAGATATCCTTCTGGCCACTGATTTATGAAGCCCTGCTATAATATCATTCTTGTTCTTTCCCATAGACAAAAGTGAGACAATTTCAGTCTCAGCAAAAACAGCACAGGCGCTATTGATATTAATTGGTGACTGGCTTAGAGAACTTAAATCTCCAAATTCTCTAACAGAAGTATTTAATAATCTTGCCGCCATTTCAAAAAATCTGCCTGTTCCGGCCGCGCATTTGTCATTCATTTTAAAATCATTGACTTTTCCATCCGCAGAGATTTTAATAATTTTAACATCCTGCCCCCCGATATTAATAATAGTCCGTGTTTTTTTATTGCTTAATATATAAGCTCCTGTAGCATTGGCAGAGATTTCATCTATTATTTTATCAGCCTTGGGAAAAAGCCGTTTGCCATAACCTGTCGCGGTTATGCCTGTAATATCTTCTTTTTTAATAGAAAGGGTTTTTATCCCTTCCGCGATAAGCTGTTCGCATATATCTATATGCCGGGGAATTGTAGGAAGTGCTTTTGCCCAAAGTAAATTACAGCCATCAATAAAAACAACTTTTATAGCAGCTGTCCCCAAGTCTATTCCAACTGTTATCATAGTTATTATTTCTCCTTTAACTAATTGTTTTCTTAAAAGCTTCCAATCTGGCTAAAATATTTTGTTTATCTTCTTTGGAGTAATCAGTTTCTATTTTTAAAAAATGAAAGCCATTTTCTTTAATTGCTTTCTCAAAATAAAAGCTTTCTATATCATAAGGATGGCATCCTTTGAGTAAGTGATAAATTACTCCTTTTATATTATGAGTGCGCAGGGTATTTAAAATATTTTTTAGGCGGTGCTGATTGTCAGTGTAAGTCGGGCAGCTGCAGGCAAGGTGGTATCTGCCTGCCAGAGCATTAAAAATTCCGTATTCTGAAGGCTCATCATAAACTACGTTTGCCATGATTCTTTCCGAAGTGCATAATTCATCAGCGGTAATGTTCATCCCTGCTTCTTCAATTAATTCGCAGATTTTTAAATAAGGGAAAAAAACAGGCGAACCCGCGAGAAATACACTTGGGTTATTGTCTGTTTTTGGTTTAATCTGGTTTTTAAGGGTTATATTTACATTTTCTGTCCAGGATTCAACATTATCCAGCATAAAAGCATTAGCTAAAATAATGCTCCATGTTCCGGAAATAAGCCTTTTGCGCCTAAGTTCAGTTAATCGCGCGAATGCCTGCCAGGCTTTCATATATTTATTAATGGATATTAGCAGTTGTTTAGGTTTTAGCTGGCGGCCGGAATGCGTCTGTAGAAAACGTTTTAACGCATATATTTCTTCAATCCATCTTTTTTGTCCTCTTTCGCTTTCTTTGATATGCGGAAGTTCCATTATATAGAGAGATTTATCTTTATTATCTATCAACATAGGCAGTTTAGTATTCCAATCGCAGGTAGTTGGTACAACTATTATTTCGCATAATTTTTCAAAAGATTGCTCTAAGGAAAAAGCGCCAACGCATGATTTTATAACAGGGCATGATAAAGCAGGTAGAAATCCGCAGGAAAGCCTTTGTACAGCCGAAGACATATTACATAAACGGATCGGATGGAATCCCAGAGCATCAAAAAGTTCCAGCGGAGCTTGAATGCAATAAAGGCCAATAATTGGGTTATTAAATTTTTTCTTAATATCCTGTACTGAGTTTGCCAAAGAGAGAATTTTAAGGAAATATTCAAACTCTTTACAAAAATCGGCTCGTTGTTTAAGAGAAGAAATTTCTTTATTATATTCTAGCTTAATTTCTGCTTGAACTCTTTGTTGTAATTTAGCCTTTAAGTTATCTTTTGCTCTGTCTTTTAGCTCCATTGGTATTAACTCCGTTTTTCTAATTGTGATGAAGAAGAGAAAATGGTTTTATTTAAAAATTTTAAAGAAAGCGCGTTATCCCGCGGGCAGGATTCCACACATTTTAAACAAAGGATACAATCCTGCGTGAGTATGTTTTCTTTATCCAGGTGTACGTCTCTTATATCAACCGGGCATACCCGTTGGCAGTTCCTGCAGCCTATACAGGCATCCATTTTTTTTCTGAGTTGAATAAACCCAATTTTATCAAAAAGGCTGATAAGCGCAAGAAGCGGGCAAATCATACAGAAAAAACGCTCTTTAAAAATTATTCCGATCAAAATAACCGAAGCTAAAATGATAGATAATAGAGTCATTATAGTTGTTATTGGATTGGTCATATCTATCGCAAAATAACCGAAGTTTCCTTTAAAAACAGGCATTAGCGGTTTTGCGGGGCATATCTGGCAGAAAGGAAAGCGAAAATCCGGATGAAACCCCGCGTTTGCTATGAGAAAAGGGATAATTATCAGAAGAAAGAGAAGTATATATTTAACAGGTTTTAATTTATCTCTTAACCCCCATGAAAATTGGGATTCTCTTATGCTGAATTTTTTTCTTAATAAAGAAATCCAGTCTTGTAAAGTCCCGAAAGGGCATATCCAGCCGCACCATGTTTTAGAAAATAACAGGGTTAATAAGAGGAATCCGGCAAATATTCCCAATGCCCGCAATCCCCAAAAACTTATAATTTGTATAAAATTAATTTCAGCTCCCCAGTGAGGCCCTTGTAGCGCCATCAAATAGCAATTGCCGGAGCAGTTTCCTACATAAGGGCAGGAAAAACAAGGCAAAAAATTCCCTAACCGTAATCCAAAACCTCCGCCATACGTTAATACGGCAAAACTTAGAGACTGAACTAAAAACCGCAATCTGGCAATCTTCAAACTTTAAACCTCTTTCTTTTTCTTATCACAATTAAAAAGACGGTAATCATTGTCCCTAAAAAAATTAAAATACCGGTAAATAATTTATAATTTTTAAATCTGGAGCGATGTAATAAAAGTGTATAGGAAGAAATATACTTGATGTTTTCCTTATTTTCTTCAGTTACAATTACAACTTGTTTGAAAGTTTTTTCGCCTTTCCAGTTCAATTTCTTATCTTCCGGAGGCAGATAAGTATAATTTCCTTTTTCGTCGGTTAGTATGTCTATTAAAGGCATATTTTCATCAAATATGTAGATATCTTTTTGGGGTAAATAATCTTTATTGAATAAAGGCGTAATTTTAATTGGATTACTTGTCTGTGGCCAATAATTAAACTGAGGGCTAATGGATATTTCCAGTTTGGTGTCATTGCGAATTCCTAATGGGCGAAGCAATCCCGAAGGTTGCGGAGTAAAAGAATGGCCAAAAAGGATAAACGATGTTTTTGCTGAGTACCAACGCGGGATACCGCCCTCTGTTATTTTTGCTTCAACAAAAACGATAAAGTTATTTGTTGCGGCTGATTTAATTTTTATTTGAGTCTTCCCCCCATTTTTTTCTATTTGTGTTTCATGAAAAATCCAGTTTTTTTTATCGTTTTCTTTGGCTAAAGTATAAAA
>JBDRLG010000004.1:0-5018 GCA_043813255.1 Candidatus Omnitrophota bacterium | reverse complement strand
TCCGCGGTAAATCATCTGGTCAACTATAAAATAAAATCCGTAATTGCCATGCCAAAACCTATCTGATTCAACAACGCCAGCGAACTTATTACTATCATAGTATCCTCCAAAAGCAGCGCTTCCCGCAAGGCCGGTTTCCTGCCGGCCCTGATGATGTTTATAAGTTAACTGACTGACAGCCAAACAGCCATAGCTATCATCAAAACTAAAATCCAAACCGTATTTGTCAGGATCCCCGACATTCGGATTCGCGTCATAAATACCACTAATAAACTGCCATTTATTATCGGGGCTGTTATAAGAAGCTCGCGCGCCCCAAGCCGCCACTTGAAAATGAGGAAAGAAGATATTACTTGAGATAGAAACTATATTACTATTGATGGAACTTACATAATATTGCCACAAAGAGGATGTGGCAAAAACATCACCGGCAAAAAGACGGCCGGCTTCTAAAGTCAATACATCACCCGGCAACGAAAAAGAAAAATCCAACACTCCAAAATAATAACTGCCGGGAGAATAGATTTCCTGTACTCCATAGAAATTGCCAATCTCACTGGAGAGATTACTTCCCGATGCCACATAATTACTCATGGTTAAAGCCCAGCCTTGAAAAGAAGCCATCTTCTCAAAGTCTAACGCGGCCATAACTTGCAGAAAACCGGCATACCTTACCGCCTGTTTCAACCCTCCGACGGGATTACCAAGAATATCCGTGGTATAATTTGCGGTAAGCGATACACCTTTATTTACAAGATTTTGGCGTAAGCCGCCCCAATTCCCGGTAGCTGTCTGTTGAGCAAACCACGAACCAAACCATGAGGTTTCCCCAACAGGAACATTTTCTACCGCAGCGCATAAAGACACAGTTGTCAATAAATAAAGACCAACAATCAAAACTCCCAATATTTTCCGAATCATAATTCGAAAACCAGAACCATCCCCTAATTTTATCAGGCTACAACAATTTCATCTTGCTTACGCAACTTATCATACACATACGCCATAGCGATATAACTTGCTGGGATGGTAAATAACAACCCTACCACAAGGCAAAGAAGTCCGGCGAGATTTATCAAAGAAAGCAGGGCTCCAAAGCAAAACAACTGCCAACGTACACCCTTTGTAAGAGCGCGGCTTGCTTTAAGCGATTCAATCGGGCCCATATTTTTATCAACGATAAAATACGCGTACATTCCCAACATAACCATTAAAATAATGCCGGGGATAATTAAAAGAATAAACCCTCCCAGAATCGCTAATGTATAACAAATGGATCCTAAAAGAAATTTCCAAAATAATGAGCCGTTTGAAAAAAGTTCCGATACAGCCGGCTTTTGGTCGCGCGACAATAACAAGCAAATTTTTACCCCCCCAATCTGCATAATTATTCCGACAACCCACAAAACAATAGATAACAAATAAAAAATAACTTTTGGGAACGGCAAACGATATCTGTACTGATTTAGGAATTTAAATATTTTGTCCCGATCGGCCTCTAAGTTAGCAGTAAGAACTAAATCCGAAGCTTTTGATATATTTTGTAATTTGAGCTGTACCATGCCATATTTGTTGATATATCCGGTTTCTTCAAGATAGCTATAAAAATTATCGGCGGCCGCGGATTCTCTATAAAGCGTTTTGATATCATCTTTTGATATAGATGACCCTGCCCTGCTATTCAATACCCCAGAGATGATGTTAAATGCCGCATAGATGAGAATAATACTTAAAATAACCACGAAATACTTTTTCACCATCTGAAAACCATGAGAAATTGCTTCCTTTTTAGAAAAACTTTTAGCGGTCATTGGTCTCCTTTCTCCTTCTTCAACTGCGCTATTTCTTTTTTTAATTCCAATATCCTTTCTTCTCTTCCTATACTTGCCTTATAAAAAACTTCTAATTCCCGCAAACGCTTCTGCATTTCTTCTTCCATCTTCTTTCGCTCGACCAAGTCGCCTATCAGTTTGGCTGATACCGCAAGCCGTTTTTTTGCTATTTCGATAATATAGAATGGCCTGGACTCATAAGAATTTGCCAGCTCAAAAAGTTTTTCCACTTTTACGCCATAGAGTGACGCAAGCTCTTTTATCTTCCGCGGGTCTTTAGGAGGGTCGCCATAACCAAAATTTATCGAACCTACTATTTCTTTTCCGCTATAGATAGGAACTGCGTATATATGAATACCTCCTTTGCATTCTATATCTACCGGACGGGCGGTTTCGATAGAAACTTTTGAGGCTTCGTTCCAGCACGACTCATGGCAAACCCATTTGCCGCTTGCAAACGCTTCCTTATTATCCTGTATTCCACAAAGGTTCCGGCTGGCCTCATCCATAAACCTGCACCAATCAGATGTAAATATGCCATATGCGTAATCACCGTTCTTTTCATATATCGCGGCGCAGGTATCCAGAAGGTCAAGGAAATCATCCGCGATATATGATAACACATCCTCTCCAACTGAATCTAATATGAGGCGGCTTGTATTGCATATAGTAACATCCCCGTAAGACTGCTGGCTTGCCTGCTTTTTCAAAGACTTGGATTGCGCGCTTTTAGTCAACATCCACTCTACTTTACGCAGTGCCTCCTGCGCCTTCTTGCGGCCGGTGACATCAAGTCCTATTGCCAACAAGCCTATAATAGTCCCATCATCAGCTTTAATCGTATTGTCATACCACTCAACATCGATTTTATGTCCGTCTTTGGCAATAATAGAATTAACATTACCTCTTGTAGGAATGCCGCCTAAAGATTGCTTAAATATTTCGCGAATTCTTAAATGGTCTTCTTTGGAAAGAAAGGTTTCAAACCAGTCTCTGCCTTTAACTTCTTCTATTCGATACCCTGTGATTTG
This sequence comes from Candidatus Omnitrophota bacterium, assembly GCA_043813255.1. GTDB lineage: Bacteria > Omnitrophota > Gorgyraeia > Gygaellales > Profunditerraquicolaceae > JBDRLG01. The sequence goes on along the minus strand of JBDRLG010000004.1, from coordinate 2,155 downwards.
TTTCATATAAGGGTTAAGGCTGACAATGCGGCCTTCTGTGTCCAATACAAGTATGATGACTTGGGCGGTACTAATAAGATTACCGGTAAATTCTTTTTCTCTTCTGAGCTCCTCCTCCGCCTTCTTGCGCAACCTGCGACTTTCTACTTCGGCTAATTCCCGCTCTATAACAGGGCAAAGCCGGGACAAATTTTCTTTCATCAAACAATCATTTGCCCCTGCCCTCATCGTCTCTACGGCAGTTTCTTCGCCCATAGCTCTTGATATTACAATAAAAGGCAATTCAAGCCCGCTATCCTTTAGAATTTTTAACGCATCCAAGGCATTAAACTGGGATATAACATAATCAGAAAGAATAATATTCCAAGTTCCTTTTTTAAGGGTAGATTGCGTCGCCTCCCTGCTAAAAACTCTTTCGAACTTCACATCAAAGCCGCCTTTTCTTAATTCGGCTAAAATTAACTTACTATCAAGTTCTGAATCCTCAAGCATTAATACCCTAAGTAATCCCGCCATCTCAACCCCCATATTATCCCAAATTTTTCCTGCCATATTTGTTAAGGATGGATAGATTATTTGTCATTTACGCCTCCTCTTTAAGTAATTTTATCATCTCTTTGTTAAAAAAGTTTCTATACGCTTTTTGACATTTTCGCGGATATTTTCGTAAAAGAAAAGGTAATCATAATTATGATATATGCCCGGGCCAAAAGGCATATCTAACTGGCCTTCATCGATAACCCTTGGTATGACAAGGCCGCCGTTTTTTATCTGTGCAGATGTATAATTAGGTACTATTGTTTCGCTTAAATCCGCATTTAAAAAAACGGCGCCTTGATTAAAAGTAGCTGGCGCAATTTCTTCGGAGGTTGTCCATATAAGAGGGTTAACCACAGCCGCCCCGGGAAGAATCGTAGGCGATTTATCCTGAAAACCGTCAGCAACAGTATTATATGTTATTATCCCCCCTGTCTCTTCGGGCGTTTTGGCTATTTTCAAAAAAGAATAATCTTTAAGATCTTCTTCTGTTACTGACCAGCCGATTATATAGGCGGCTATAAGTTTTTCTCTAATAGACTCGCTTGAGAATAAATCCTTCATCATTTTTAGAAGGACATTTGCGCCCTGGCTATGTCCGGCAATAATAAATGGCCTTCCATTGTTGAAATGGCTCAAATAATAATTGAAAGCATGTTTTACATCTTCAATAGCTACCCCTAAAACCTTTTCATTATCACTCTTGTCAGCCGAAAGCACGCAACCTCCGGCCTGTCTGTAATATGGCGCGTATAAATTGGACGATTCACGAAATACCCCTATAAACTTAAGAGTGGCATTTTTAGCCTTTTTTTTCGCACCCTCGTCATCCAGCGGCATGTTCCAATTATCTTTTGAATTATATACTGTCGGGTATACCCAGAAAACATCAACCTCGAATTCTTCAGGATTTCCGGGAATAAACATCCAGTTTTCTTTGTCATCATAGTCCGGCCCCGGAGAAAGCTTGGCGGGATCGAAATGCGTCCTGGGGCCCATGAAATTTTCGGGATAAACCGGCATTTTTTTATACAGATACTGATACAAAAATCCCGAAACAGCTATAAAAATGATTATTGCAATAAGTAGATGTTTCTTCACTTCTTCTTATCTCCTGTGGAATATATATTATTATACATTAACAAATAGCATCAGACAAGGCATTGTTGTTCAAAAAATAGATACAACTCCGCTCAGGACGCCCAGAAATATGACGCGGCAGAAAGACTTTCTGTATACAGGTACACAAATTTATTCTCCTTCCACTATTAATAAGATAGAAAGAGAAAAATCTAACGCGAGAATCTCATTAACCAGAAACGTCTTCTGGTTTTTTACAACTTTATTCTTTTACGACGGAATTTTCTTCACTGTTTCAAGATTATAGCGATAGTTCCCGAGGCTTATCTCAATTTTTGTGGCAGGAGGATCTTTGTAGCTGACTGACCTTCCGGCATAAGGTGCAATCACTTCACATTGGAGTCTGTTGCAAAATACCTCAAATTTGTCATTCTGCGGCTCGCCTCGCGGCGAAGCCGAGGGCTTGACCGCAGAATCTATAAAAATTTTATCGTCGATAATAGATCCTGCGCTTTCGCGCAGGATGACAGAAATAGAG
>JBDRLG010000003.1:0-6876 GCA_043813255.1 Candidatus Omnitrophota bacterium | reverse complement strand
GGGCTGATTGGGGTACTATCAATTGACAGCTCATTAAATCAGGTTGATTTCAGAGCTTCAGAAAAAACTTTTGATATCCTAACCGACCTAATAAAACTTACAGATAATCAAATAATTATCCAGACCAATCTTGCTTCGCATTATTGTTTTAAGGCTTTAACAAATAATACTCCGGATTTATTTTACAATAATGAATTAAAACAAAGGAGAGACTTAAAACTTCCGCCATTTTCTCATTTAACAACAGTAAAAATACGGGGAAAAAATGAAGAAAAGGTAAAATCCATAAGTAATTTATTATATACTAATTTAACTGCCGCTAACCATAAAGGGATAGACATCCTATCGCTAATGCCTGCTTATCCGCCTAAATTAAGAGAGAATTATTACTGGCAAATAGTGCTAAGAACAAAATCTCCGGTAAAGGCAAGCAAATTCTTAAAAAGTAACTTAAAAAAATTCGCGCATTCAGGTATAATAATAACTATTGATGTTGATCCGATATAAGTAAGAAAGGATTTAGGAAAAAACATGAATATAGTATTTTTTGGAAGTTCTAATTTCGGGCTGCTTTCTTTAGAGATGTTATTAAAAGAGAACCATAAAGTTTTATCCGTTATAACTCAACCGGATAAGAAAAAAGGCAGGGGTTTATCTATCAGCTCTACGCCAATAAAAGATTATGCGATTAAAAATAAATTGCGCCTCTATCAGCCGGAACAAATTAATTCTATTGATTCAGTAAATTTTTTAAAAAACTTACAGGTTGATTTATTTGTTGTAATAGCCTATGGACAAATTTTATCAAAAGAGGTCTTAAATATCCCATCCTTAATGCCAATCAACCTGCATGCTTCAATACTGCCAGCATATAGAGGGGCTGCGCCAATCAACTGGGCAATAATTAATGAAGAAAAAAAGACAGGAATTACTGCTATAAAAATGATAGAACAACTGGATGCAGGGCCAATAATATTTATAGAAGAAATTCCGATAGAAGATAATGATACAGCTATTACGCTAGAAAACAAATTATCTATACTTTCAGCACAATGTTTAAAACAAAGTATTGAATTAATTATAAAAGGGGAGCATCAATTGCTATCACAAGATATCAATAAAGTCTCTTTTGCCCCAAAATTAAAAAAAGATGATGGGCTTATTAACTGGGAATGTCAGGCATCTCAGATACACAATCTGGTAAAAGGATGTTTAGGATGGCCTAATGCTTTTACCTATTTAGGTTCTAAATTGCTAAAAATATTTAAAACAGAAATAATCAGAGAAAATTATCCGGAATCAAAGCTAAATCCAGGAGAGATAACCCATATATCAAAAGATGGGATATTAGTTGCTACTGGAAAAGACAAAATATTGATTAAAGAGTTACAATTAGAAGGCAAGAGAAAAATGCAAACTGAAGAATTTATCAGCGGGCAAAAAATAGCTCCCGGGACAATATTGGGTGCTAAAATGATTTGACAATGATTTAAAAAACTATTGAATTTTTAAATAAGCATGCTAAAATTAAGTTTCGTGTCTAATTTTATTTATCATTTTACATTTTCCCTCCGTAGGCGAGGACCCGCCTCTGGCGGATAATTTATTATTATTATGCCTGAATTAAGAAAAGACCCTATTATCGGACGCTGGGTAATTATAGCCACTGATAGGGCAAAACGTCCTGATCAATTCGCCGAAACTCTAAAGAATAAACCTTCTGAGGAAGAAATATGCCCTTTTTGTGAAGGTAATGAATCCAAAACCCCTCCGGAAGTATATGCTCTAAGAAGTAAACACAGGCCGGCTAATGCCCCGGGATGGGAAATAAGGGCAATTCCCAGTATTTCGCCTTTTTTAAGAATAGAAGGTGATTTAGACAGGCGAGGCAAAGGGATGTATGATCTGATGAATGGAATAGGAGCGCATGAAATAATTATAGAAACCAATAATCATCTGGCTAATATTGCTGATTTAGAAGAAAACCAAATAACTAAAGTTATTAATTGTTATATAGATAGGATTCTTGACTTAGAAAGAGACAAACGTTTTAAATATGTATTAGTATTTAAAAATTATGGCTGGCCAGCTGGGGGAGGAAAAATCAATCATTCCCGCTCACAATTAATTGCCACTCCAGTAAATCCCAAAAGAGTAAAAGAAGAGCTTGTAGGAGCCCGGCATTATTATAATTATCATGAAAGATGCGTATTTTGTGATTTAATAAAACAAGAAATAGAATCTAAAGATAGAGTTATAATGGAAACTGATAATTTTATTGCTATTGTGCCTTTTGCCGCGAGATTTCCTTTTGAAACATGGATTTTTCCTAAAAAGCATTCTTGTGACTTTGTAAGTTTAAATATGGAAGAACGTTTAAATTTAGCACAAATTCTTAAAAAAATTCTTTTAAAATTAAAAATAGGCTTAAGTGACCCGCCTTATAATTATATTATTCATACCGCGCCCTTCAGAAGGAAAAAAGCCGGCTATTGGAAAAGTATTGACGATGATTTTCATTGGCATATTGAAATTATCCCCCAGCTTACGCGTATAGCAGGATTTGAATGGGGAACAGGGTTTTATATCTGTCCTTTAACTCCAGAAGACGCGGCAAAATTTTTAAGCGAGGTAAAAGCCTAATGCCTGATTTACGAAGAGACCCCATTGTTGGCCGCTGGGTAATTGTAGATACAGATCATCCAAATACGCCAAAAGACTATGAATATGAAACTCATAGCCCAAAAGGTAAAGGCGTATGCCCTTTTTGTTACGGCAACGAATTAATGACGCCTCTAGAAATACAATCATTCAGGGACCTCCATACTGCTGTTAATACACCTGGCTGGCAAGTCAGAGTGGTCCCAAACAAGTTTCCCGCGTTAAAGATTGAAGGAGAAATAGACAGAAGAGGCCTTGGTATATATGACCTTTCTAATGGCATAGGCGCGCATGAAATAGTAATTGAATCTCCTTATCATAATAAAGATATACCCGATCTATTAAATGAAGAAATACAACAGGTTATTTCTATGCTTTGCCAGAGATCTCAAGATTTAATAAAAGACAGGCGTTTTAAATATATAATGATTTTTAAAAATTATGGGCCGGCGGCAGGCGCTTCATTAGAACATTCTCACAGCCAGATTATAGCGCTTCCCATGGTACCTAAAAACGCCCTTGAGGAAATAAAGGGGGCTGAAAATTACTTTAAATTTAAAGAACGTTGTATATTCTGCGATATTCTAAGACAAGAAACTCAAGATAAAGAAAGAATTGTCGCTGAAAATAATGGATTTTTAGCATTTTGCCCTTTTGTTTCACGTTTTCCTTTTGAAATATGGATAATGCCTAAACAACACCATGCTTACTTTAGCCGTTTACACCCTGAAGATATGCCTGGCCTTGCGAGAATATTAAAAGACATAATAACTAAAGTAAAAAAGTTATTTGGGAACATTTCTTATAATTTCATTATTCATTCTTCACCTGAAAATGGCGATACAGGAATAGAGAGATACCACTGGCATATAGAATTTATGCCTAAATTAACACGTATAGCTGGTTTTGAATGGGGTTCCGGTTTTTATATAGTACCAACCCCGCCAGAACTCGCGGCTAAATATTTAAGGGAAGATATCGGGTAACAATAACAATTCAGTGAATGGAAAAAATTTATGGTAGCCGCAAGCTTTAGCTTGCGTTTTACAACGCAGGCTGAAGCCCGCGACTACCAATAAGTCTTTCCAATAATTAACATAGTACTAACAAGGAGGAGTTAAAATGGCAGTAAAAGTCGGTATTAACGGTTTTGGAAGAATTGGCAGGCTGGTATATCGCGCGGCTCTTGCAAAAGACAACAAAGAATTAGAATTTGTAGCTGTCAATGATTTACCTGTTGGCACAAAAACTTTAGCTCATTTATTAAAATATGATTCTACTTTTGGCACATTAAACGCGAATATAGAAGCTAAAGAAGACGCGCTTGTTGTTAATGGGAAAACTCTTAAAATATTAAGCGCTAAATCTCCGGCAGAAATCCCATGGAAAGACTTTGGTGTCGATATAGTAATTGAATCAAGCGGCGTCTTTACACAAAGAGAAAAATGTATCGGGCATATAGAAAATGGCGGAGCAAAAAAAATAATCATCTCTGCTCCCGCGAAAGGACAGGATTTAACCGTAGTAATGGGGGTAAATGAAAATAATTATGACCCTAAAAAACACAACATTATATCTAACGCCTCTTGTACAACAAACTGCCTTGGCCCTATGGCAAAGGTACTACTGGATAATTTTGGCATAAAACATGGATTAATGACCACTATCCATTCCTATACCAATGACCAAAAAATCCTTGATTTTCCTCATAAAGACCTGCGCCGCGCTCGTGCCGCGGCAGTTTCTATGATCCCGACATCTACCGGAGCGGCAAAAGCTATCGGAGAGGTTTTACCAGAATTAAAAGGGAAACTCGATGGCTTAGCGATCAGAGTTCCGACTCCCGATGTTTCATTAACAGACTTAAGCTGTACATTAGAAAAAGATGCTACAGTAGAGAGTATCCAAGAAGCATTCAAAAAAGCCTCTGAAACAAATCTAAAGGGAATATTACAATACCTTGATGTCCCTTTAGTTTCAAAAGATTTCTATGGTTCAAGCTATTCCTGCATATTTGACGCGGAATTAACCAAAGTTGTTGACAGCCGTTTTATAAAAATACTGGGCTGGTATGATAACGAGTGGGGATATTCCTGCAGAGTAGTAGATCTTTGCGATTATATAGTCAAAAAAGGGCTATAATAACAGTTGAACTTTAATAACAAGAATAAAAGGGCGGAATAATTCCGCCCTTTTATTCTTTCTTAATTTTTATTTCCAATTTGAGTCTGTTGCAAAATACCTCAAATTTGTCATTCTGTCCCGACGTAACGTCGGGGCAGAATCTATAAAAATTTTATCGTCGATAATAGATGTTCTTTCGTAAATATTGTGAACTTTAGCGTTCTCCCCCTTGTTTTGTATTCTTTATCTGCTGAGGCATTCGCGGAAAAGTTTTTCGGCGGCTGCGGAACTCGCCCGTCGGCTCTTACGAGCCAGGACGGGCTCAAACAGTCCTCGCCGAAAGATTCCGAAAAACTTTTCCGCTCATAAACCAGCCTCTTAATGCAGCTAAAGAATATAAAACAAGGGAGCAAGTGAACTTTTTACATATCCCGTTATTTATCGAAGAGTTACCATAATTACTTCACAATATTCACGAATGACTCAAAATTTTTTAAAGCTATCAGCTATCAGCAAAGGATTTTCTGGCTGCAGTCAGGTAAGTTAAGCTGAAGGCTGATATCTGATAGCTAATTTAACATGAAAAGCTTATCTAAGGAATTCATTAAAGGCATTACAATTGAGAATCCGACTTTTGGGTTAGTGTTGGGATTATGCCCTACTTTGGCGGTTTCTACTTCTTTGATTAATGCTGTTGGTATGGGAGTAGCGGCGACTTTTGTTTTAGTTGGTTCTAATACTATTATTTCTTCGCTGCGCAAGTTTATCCCGGACCGTATCCGGCTTCCCTCGTATATCGTTATTATAGCCACATTTGTAACTATAGGTGATTTAGTAATGGAGGCGTACCTTCCTGAATTAAATAAATCTTTGGGAATATTTGTTCCGTTGATTGTGGTTAATTGTATTATTTTGGCAAGGGCTGAGGCTTTTGCTTCTAAGAATCCGGTTTTGCCTTCTTTAGTTGACGGTTTAGGAATGGGAATAGGTTTTACAGTGAGTTTGTCTCTTATTGCCATAATACGGGAAATTTTAGGCGCGGGCAGTATTGGCGGATTCAAATTAGGCGCTAAATTAGAACCGGCGATTATGATGATTCTTGCTCCCGGGGCATTGCTTACTTTGGGGTTGTTAATCGCGTTTACAAATTTTCTTAAGATTCGGCGCGGCAAACCCGGGCTTAAGAAGGGAGGCTGCTGCTCATTATGATAGATATAAGCAAACTTTTGACTATAGCGATAAGTATGATCTTTGTAAATAATTTTATACTTTCTAAATTTTTGGGGCTTTGCCCTTTTTTAGGAGTATCAAAAGAAACAAAGCCCGCGCTTTCAATGGGGGCCGCGGTAATATTTGTAATGACTTGTTCGGCGGCAATAACATGGCTGTTGTATTATTTTGTCTTGTTGAAATTTAATATAGAATATTTAAGGACTATTACTTTTATTTTGGTAATTGCCGCGTTTGTGCAGTTTATAGAGATGGTTATTCGCAAGAACTCTCCGGGTTTGTATAAAAGCCTTGGGATATATCTGGCGTTAATTACTACCAATTGCGCGGTGTTAGGTGTTACAATTTTGAATGTGGATGATTTTTTTATCGGTGGTAAAGCAGTCCAGGCAAGCTTTATTTCTGCGGTGTTTCAGGCGTTTTTTGCTGGTATAGGGTTTTTGCTGGCTTTGATTTTGATGTCTGGTATAAGAGAGAGGCTTGAATTCATAGATCTGCCTGAGTGCATGAAGGGGATTCCAATAGCGTTTATTATCGCTTCATTAATGAGTTTGGGTTTTATGGGATTTAGCGGGTTTAGGTTCTGATGATATAAAGTTAAATCACTTGTGTTTAAATTATGATAATTGTTATTGTCGGTAAAATGTTATTGAGATGTCAATAGCGTGTCATTGCGAGGAACGAAGTGACGAAGCAATCTTCCGTCGTTAAGATTGCTTCCCCTGCACCATACGGTGCAGGGTCGCAATCCATATTTTAACGCGGTAGCCGCAACCTTTAGGTTGCGTTTCCGACGCTGGTAAAACGCTCCGCTTACGGAGCGGCTACCAAAAATGCAATTACGACACAGTCTGAATGACA
>JBDRLG010000002.1:0-4474 GCA_043813255.1 Candidatus Omnitrophota bacterium | reverse complement strand
GATGCTAAAACATAAACTTTTAAATCACCTGTTTTACTCGGCTCAACTGCCTCTGCGTAAATTGGCAATATTAACAAAACTAAACCTATAAATAATAATTTAATTTTTAAATCCAACCCATAGACTTTTTTAAACATACCCGTTCTCATAACATTAATCCGCGTGAAAACCAATTTTTCTTTTAGGTTCTGCTATTGGTGGTTTTAATAATTCCTTGATTGCCGTAAATACAACCTTAAATTGCTGATCATACTTACTTTCCATATCTTCAATCTTCCGTTGTAGGCCCTTATGGGTTAAGATTATTTCTTTTAACTTGGTAAATGTTCTCATGATCTGGATATTTACTTGTATAGCTCTTTTGCTATTAAGAACGCTTGAGAGCATTAAAATTCCATGTTCGGTAAAGGCATAAGGTGAATAGCGCAGACCCATTTTATCAGCGGAATTGGAGGTAACAAATTGGCACCTCCAATTTTTAAACTCCTGCTTTGATAATTTAAACATAAAATCAGGAGGAAATCTATCGAGGTTTCTACGCACCTGTCGTTTTAAATATTTAGTCTCAACCCCATAAAGTATTGCCAGGTCTCTATCAAGCATTACTCTTTTACCCCTGATTAGAAATATTTTATTTTCTATAACTTCATGGGGGACTAAATGAGTTATTTCTGTTTTATTCTTTTGCACCATAAAACACCAACCCTTTTCTTAAATCTAAATTTGTTCTATCGAGTAGACATCTTTTATAACCTCATTATTTCCTTCCTATCTAAATAATCTCATCCTATTTACCTACATCTCTTCCTGGCTTATTAAATCCAAGCCATAGATATATTTTTTATTAACATACCAGTTCCCATCAGTTTCTAATAAAACCTGCACAATCTGCCGGTTAATATCATTTACATATTTGGTTGTCTTTCCGTTTGCTTTTTTGCTTACCCTATTGCCATTACCGTCATAAGTAAACTCAACTAAGTCCATTCCGTCGTTATAAACGAGAAGGGAGCGGCTTACTTAATTCAAACCGCCCTACAGCAATTTTTTCCCTCACCGCTTTTATTTCTTTGTCTTATCTATGCCTTTGCTTAGTTCTTTCTCAATCTCCTCAACCGTCGGAAAACTCGATTTTAATTTCCTCGGTAATGAATGAGTTAATTTATACTCAGAAACCCCAATAGGTTTATGAATATCGCTTAAGGCATATTCGGCAACCAATTTATCCCTGCTTTTACAAAGAAGAAGTCCGATAGTAGGCATATCTCCTTCTTTATGCAACTGACTATCTATTGCTTTGATATAAAAATTTAGTTTGCCCGCATATTCCGGTTCAAAATCACCGGTTTTCAACTCAACCCCTACATAACAATGCAAACGGGTATGATAAAAGAGCAAATCAATAAAAAACTCACGGACTCCAACTTGAACAGAAACTTGCCTGCCTATAAAAGCAAAACCGGCGCCTAATTCCAAAAGAAAACTTGTAAGATGCTCGATCAGTTTATTTTCAAGATCACGCTCGTTATAGTCTGCGGACATGCTCAGAAAATCAAAAATGTAAGGGTCTTTCAATGTTTGACGCGCAAGGTCGGATTGAGGTTTAGGTAACGTTAAAGGAAAATTGGTAATTGCTTTGCCTCCCCGCTTAAAAAGTCCGCTTTCCATCTGATGAATAAGAACACTGCGGCTCCAGCTATGTTTAATCGTGTTCTGTACATAGAATAAAGCTTCTTTAATATCTTTGCATTTAGAGATAATGGCAATGTTATGCCCCCATGGGATCTTAGTAATTTGGGCAACAAGTTGTTGCCTAATTGTTTCCCTTTTGGTATAAAACAAAAACCATTGCCGGATATACTTCAGATTACGTTCTGAAAATCCCTTCATTTCAGGAAATTCTGCCATTAAGTCCCTGCTAAGCCGAAGCAAAAGGCTATCGCCCCATTTGGTGTTCTTCTGCCTAATAACAATGTTCTCGCCCATACTCCAATAAAGCTTAAGTAATTCAGTATTAACACTTAGCGCCGCTTTGATCTGAGAGCTACGGACTCTTGCCTTAATATCAGCAAGCCAAACCTTATATTCCTTGTCATTAACCAAACTATATTTCATTTAAAAATCCCCATCTTTAAAAGCCTTCTCTGTAATCTCACGGCACTTCTCGCAAAGATAAACTATCTGGCCTTTTTTACCTACATCTCCTCTTGGCTTATTAAATCCAACCCATAAATATATTTTTTATTAACATACCAATTCTCATCAGTCTCCAATAAAACCTGCACAATCTGCCGGTTAATATCGTTTACATATCTGGTTATTTTTCCATTTACTTTTTTACGGACACGGTTGCCGTTGCCGTCATATCCGAATTCAACTAAGTTCATCCCGTCGTTATAGCGGATGAGTTTGTTGTTATAGTCATATTCATAGGTAAAGGTTTTATCAGAAGTAACTTTCTTGATTAAATTGCCGCTTTTATCATAAAAGTAAATAGTATTAGTATCTTTTATCAAGCGGTTGTCTGAGTCGTATTCGTAGTCAATATCCCCGTCTTGTGTGGTTTTGGTTAAACGGTTGCCGGAAGCGTCATAAGTATAGGCTTCAAATGTGCCGTCAGAATAGTCTGCTCTGGTTAAACGGTTAAGTTTATCGTAAGTATAGTTTGTGGTTTTTGCGGCTTCATGGGTAATTTCTTCTACTAAAGTCCTGTTATTATTAGCGTCATAATCGTAGTGGTAAGAAGAAATATTACTGCTATCGGATTTTTTATTTCTGACATCGGTTATCCGCTTGGCTGTGTCGTAAACATATTCTGTCCATACGCCGTTAGGCAGGATTTTTTTGACAAGATTATTGGTTTTTTTAGTAGGATCATATTCATAAGTAGTTATGCCTGTTTTATCAGTTACACTAGTAAGCTGATTATCTTTATTATAACCATACGTTACTTCGTCATCATTAGGATAAATTGTTTTGATTGGTTTCCCGGCCTTATCATAGTCGTAATATATGGGTTTTATCTCGGGAAATTGGACTGCCCTTAGGCGGTTTAGTTCATCATAGGCATAAAAAGTTGTGCCCTGCCAGTCAATCATTTTAATAAGATTGCCATTGGCATCATATTCGTAAGAGGTATCTTTACCGTCCGGATAATAAATATTGTTTAACCGGTTTAATTTGTCATATTTGTATTCAATTACTTTATTGTCAGGAGTAATCCTGCGGATAAGATTGCTGTTTGAATCATAGGTATAAGTTTGACTATAAACCTCCTGATTAAATAAACTTAAGCGAACCCTGACTTTTTTGCTATCCGCGGGAACGCTTGTATTAGTTATGGTTATATCTTCAATGTAAGGGCTGTCAGCTTCGCTTAGGCCTGAAGGGTTGGCTGTAACAGTTATAATATCTTCTCCACCGGTAACTGAACCGCCGCTGCTGCTTATAGTAAACCAGTCTGCTCCTTTTGCCAAAGCATAATTCAAAGTGCCGGCTCCGGAGTTAGAAATTTTAAAGGTTTGAATCAAAGGCTCTGTTTGGCCTTGCCTGGCCTGGAACACTAAATAAGCAGGGACAGTTAATATACGGGAGTCTGTTTCTGTACTATCCATAACTACAAACCCCGAAGAATCTCTGCGTTTTTTATCGCCTGCAGGATCTAAAACAGCCTTACGAGCTGTTCTTGTATCTAAGCTTTGGGAAAAACTGTCTTTTTGTTTTTTTCTTTTTGCTTCCAAATCCTGCAGTTTTGTTGACTTCAGAGGCTTTATTAACTTGTCTGCTGATTCTGCTTTGCTTACTGACTGGTTTTTCCAGCCTTTGCTTACAGCCTCATTAAAACTCTTGGCTTTTTTAATACTGACTTTTTGGCTAAGGATAGCAAAATCATCTTTAGCACTATCTCTGGCTATGCATACTTTCTTGGAAACAGTAGCTGAATCCTGTTTAGGAGCGGTTTGGTTTATAGGAATTATCTTTTGCTGAGAAACATTAACTGTTTGTAATTTTAAATCCTGTAGTTGAATTTTTTCTTGAGAAATTTTAATACTATTGCTCTTAAGAGGGCTCTCTTGGATAATGTCTTGCGGCTGATCTTCTGCTAAAATTGGACTAGAACAAAATTTGCTTAAAATAAAAATGTAAAATATAACTATACCTATTCTCTTAAACATAATTACCTCTTTTTATTTTTCTACTAATATGAATTTAATATGGAGTAATTTTTGGTAGCCGCAAGCTTAAGCTTGCGAGATAGAACGCAGGCTAAAGCCTGCGGCTACCTACATATCAATCATCTCTACATTATATTAAACTCATGTTCTAATAAGTTTAATCGCGGAAATAATTATTTTATTTATCCCATTAGAAATAGCATCCCGCAAAGCGGGATTTCTAACGGGATAAAACGCATCTTTATCTTTGCTATATATAAAGGTAATATATATACAAAAAGAACTATTTTCATTAATGG
>JBDRLG010000001.1:0-4497 GCA_043813255.1 Candidatus Omnitrophota bacterium | reverse complement strand
AAGTTTTTCGGCGGCTGCGGAACTCGCCCGTCGGCTCTTACGAGCCAGGACGGGCTCAAACAGTCCTCGCCGAAAGATTCCGAAAAACTTTTCCGCTCATAAACCAGCCTCTTAATGCAGCTAAAGAATACAAAACAAGGGAGCAAGTGAACTTTTTACACATCCCGTTATTTATCAAAGAGTTACCATAATTGTTTCACAATATTCACGAATGACTCAAAATTTAATTCCTAACTTCAGCCACAACTTTGATTATGCAACTTATGTTTATAAGACTGACTTCGTTGATATTAATTTCCTTGCTAATTTTTGAGCCCTTCATACAATACGCCAATGCTCAAGTAACAGGCCAGATAGATTTTACCCGCTACATTAGTAGTTCTCGCAATACCATAGCAGCAATAGAAAAATACCGTCCTTTACACTTGCGTTATTTGGAATACTTGCAAGATAATAATTTTAAACTATTGTTGGATAAAGGAGACTTTTTAAAAGAAGTAGACAGTAGAATACCTGCCTGCCGGCAGGCAGGGCAGTCAGTAAACAGCAAAAAAGACTCCCCTCTCCCGACTCCCGACTCCGAACTTAACCAAGAGATAAATAAACTGATGGAGTATTTTTTTATCGGGTTGAGCCTGCCGAATGAAAGCTTTTGGGTAAATTTAAGACCGGATAGTCCGGATAATATTATAGATTCGCAGTTAGCCAAGACAGATATCGGAAAGATACTGTTGGAAGCGGATGTCCAGTTAAAGAAGGATACAGCTTTATACACATTGCCTCAGACAAAAGAAGGGAAAGCCTATTGGGATAAGCTGTATAAGAAAGCAGAAGAGTTGTATGATTATGATAATATAACCATTCCTACATTAACCCGTCCATGGATAGTGCCGCAAGAAATCATTATTCGCGAAACTCCAAATAACGCCTATATCTACAAAGCAACGCTTAAGGTGATGCTGGAGGAAGATTATTTATCAGGGGACGGGGGACAGGATTCAGGGAACAGGAGACAAAAAATTGTAGGGGAGGGCCTTGCGTCCTCCCATAACCAAAATACCAACAAATCATATGAATTCAAAGACCCGTGTTCCAAAGAATTAAACACCTATTCCACCCAGCTTATAAAAGAATTAATCATTCCTAAACTAACCAAAGAAATAAACACATCCAGAAGATACGCAAAGCTTAGGCAGGTGTATTATTCGTTAATCTTGGCACAATGGTTTAAAGCTCGCTTTCACTCGCAGATAACAGAAACCAGAGAACAGAAAACAGAAAAATCTGTAGGGACAGGTCGTGACCTGTCCGATAATTCTTATAAGGATATTATTAATTCAAACAATCTAACAGGATTAACATCAAAACAGGGCTGGAGTAAAGAAACTTACTACAAAGAATACCAGAAGTCATTTAAAGACGGTGAATATAACTTAAAACTGCCTGCGCGGACACCGCTTGGCCAGACGATTAGAAGCTATTTTTCAGGTGGAATTAAGTTGGTTGATATAGTCTCTTCAGGTATAAAAATAGAAGGTAATCCAAAGATAGACTTTTCTTCCATGGTTACTAAAAAACAACATTTCTTTGTAGAAACTATAAATAATAATTTGGTTGGGATAACTTCTTCTTCTGTTTATAATGGAGAAACTTTGGATTCGATAATTCCTCAGGATGCATATAATATATATAACGAAATAGAAGAAGAATTGATTGGCCTCTCTCTTCGGCCTAATAGTTTTATTAGAAGACAGATGCTGAGTATAAAGGAAGAAAGAATAGATTCTTTTTCTTTGCCTAGATACACAAATTTTTTAAAGAATCTCTGGAAAAGAATTATAACACAGCTTGGAAATGGAAAAATAAAATATAATAAAATGACAATAGTCTATAACCCTCTTGGTGGATTTGATCCTTATGTCCCTTTTACCTTGGTAGAAGATGCGGTGGATGTTTTTTCTGTGGGATTGGATGGTTTTGGGAGTAAAGAAGATATACTTAATTTTATAAAAGAGCTTAAGACAACAAGGTATAATACTGGAGATTTAGAAAAAATTTTTAATTATTTTTCGGGATTTGATTATATGGATAAAAATAAGATTTTAAATGGGTTAAAGGGAATAGCGCTTATAAGGATAATTTATTTATTAGAAAGTAGTATCGAAGGGGTCTATTATTTTAAAATTAATAAAAATGGTAATTTTAACTTTTTAGATGAGCGGGAAACAAAGGATAGAGATAATTGTAAGAATGCTGTAATTGTATTTAAAGATAAACAAGGCAATTTAAAAAGATATTGGTATATCCAGCATAATTTTTATGCAAATGATTTAGGATTTCGGAATTTTATAGGCAAATTACAGTTTCAAGTTTTATTAATTAAAGCTGCATTAGATGTATGGCGTCAGGGCAGCTATTTAAGAGATAAGGCGATAAAGAAAGTATTGATTCCGGCAAAAAATAATCACGCGGTAGTTATTTCAGATGCAGCGGATAATTTTAAAAGGATAAACGGCCAGATTAAGCCGCATGCAATTTGGATGATTCCACCATTCAATATACAGTTATCAGGCAGAGAAAGTTTTGGATACAGTACAGGACGTAATTCCGATTATATATATTTTGGAGATGGAGAATGGTTAATAGGGGAAGAGGTTATAACAGTTCCTTCTTTTAATGTTAGTTCTTCGCCGGTTTCTGGAGACAAAGAGTTGGAACATATTTTGTATGCTTCAGATAAAAAAGAAATTAAAAATATAGGGGGGGTGGATTTTCACGCTTTGCCAATTGTGACCCAAAGTAGATCCATTAGCCAATTTATTAGTCCATTAGATAGGTTATTAGTACCTATTGAGAAATTGGATGAAGAATGGTGCCAGATAGAAAAGATGGTTAACGCGGGAATAATCCCTTCAGGCCAAAGGATAAAAGAGTATTTGATTAGCAGTTGTTTAAATAGAGATTCTTATGAGGAAATTGAAAAAGTTTCCGGTTGTGTTGTCGAAGTTTTAAGGTTAGAAGAAGAGAATTTAATCCCTATAGATAAGGATTTGCAGGAATTATTAGTATTGCTTGAATCAGAGGGCCTTTGTGTTAAATAAGAGCTATCGTAAATTCCCTCACTATCCGCTTAAACCCAGCCGCTTTTCTTAATTGACAGTACTATAAATATACTATATAATTAGTAAATATTAATTTAGAAAACCAGCGGAGGGAGTGTCTAACCTATGGATTTGACTGAACTTATACAACAAAGAAGAGATAAACTTGAGGCTCTTAAGGCTAATAATGCGCCTGTTTTTGATAATGTTTTGCCTGA
This sequence comes from Candidatus Omnitrophota bacterium, assembly GCA_043813255.1. Lineage (GTDB taxonomy): Bacteria > Omnitrophota > Gorgyraeia > Gygaellales > Profunditerraquicolaceae > JBDRLG01. The sequence continues at coordinate 1,178 of JBDRLG010000001.1, read as the reverse complement.
AAGCTTAGAAATAGGCAGTGTTTTGGCTAATTTTGAAGAAGGTAAAGTTGTATCTTTAAACGGCCGGATTATGGCTAAGCGTTCTCACGGTAAAGTAGTGTTTTGTGATTTAAGGGATTCTACAGGCAGGATTCAGCTTTATATAAAATCTGATTTTATTGGTAAAGATAAATTTAGCCTTTTAGAAAATATAGAAGTGGCTGATTTTATAGGGGTTAGGGGAGAACTTTTTAAAACCCATACTGGTGAACTGACGCTTAAAGTAACTGATTTTGTGGTTTTATCAAAGGCCCTTAGGCCTTTACCTGAGAAATGGCATGGTTTAAAAGATGTTGAATTGCGTTACCGCCAGCGGTATCTGGATTTAATTGCTAATGAAGAAGTAAAAAAAGTCTTTTTGGCGCGTTCAGCTATTGTCCGGGCAATAAGGAAATTCTTGGATGAGAAAGGCTTTCTTGAAGTTGAAACCCCTATGATGCATCCTATTCCCGGAGGTGCGGCAGGAAGGCCGTTTATTACGCATCACAATGAGTATGATATGGATTTGTATTTAAGGATTGCCCCTGAACTTTATTTAAAGCGCTTGGTAGTGGGTGGTTTGGAAAAAGTTTATGAAATAAACCGCAGTTTCAGGAATGAAGGTGTTTCTACCCGGCATAATCCTGAATTTACTATGCTTGAAATTTACGCGGCTTACGCGAATTATGAAAGCATGATGCAGGTATGCCAGGATATTATAACCTTTGCCGCGCGGGAAGTTTTAGGCAAAACTGTTTTTGAGTATCAGGGCAAAACAATAGATTTATCAATTCCTTGGCAGAAGAGGTCATTTTATGAAATAGTGAGAGATAAATTTGCTATTGAACCTTCTGATCAGCCTGAATTGATGTTAAAGAAATTGCATGATAAAGGTTTTGCCAAAGACGCGCAAAAATTGTCGCGCTCCCAGATAGCTAAAATAATTGAAGAAGTTTTGGAAGAAGATATGAATGTGAATCCTACATTTGTTACTGATTATTTCGCCAGTATGTGCCCTTTGGCTAAAAACAGAAAAGATAATCCCCTGGTATCTGAACGGTTTGAGTTATATATCGCGGGGATGGAAATAGGCAATGCTTATTCAGAGTTAAATAACCCTATTGAACAAAAACTGCGTTTTGAGCAGGAAATAGAAGATG